>JAPUKI010000390.1 GCA_027295745.1 Acidobacteriota bacterium | reverse complement strand
TTGTTTGGTGTCTCCCACGAAAAAACCGAGAACCTCATGCCCGCTGTGGGAATCGCGCTTCAGCAGAGCCTTGAAGAGGCGAAGCTGGTCGGGGTCCGTATCCTGGAACTCATCCACCAAAAGGGCCTGAAGTTTTCCCTGCTCGGCCTGACGGAGAGAGGGATGATTTTCGAGGAGTCTTACGGCCAGGCGAATCATCTCGTCAAAGGTAATGACACCCAACTCTCGAATCACAGCCTCCTGGGCCCAGCCAACGAAGCTCCCCAGGAATTGGGTCCAGACCGCCCAGCTCTGGCTAAAATCCTGAGCCAGGCAGATGCGGGCCGCCGGCACATAGAAATGGGTCCACGACTGAAAGTACTGAGAATGCTCGGGAGGGAGCCCAGTGAGGGCCTTGCGGACGGTCTTCGAGATCTTATGGTCGAGGAAAAAGAAATTGCTGACTTGCTGGATAAAGCTACACAACTGCCTCCAGGCCCCCTGCTCACCAGCAGCAATAGATTGGAGTATCCGATCCAGCTCGTCGCGTCTTTTCTCGATCTCGCTGCCTCCCCCCTTTTCCAGAGCTCCTACCAGGGCGTGACCCGCATCGGTCAGATCCTGCATCTCCCTTTGGTCGTGCAAGGGAAGAGCATCAGTTTCTTGGTTGATCCAGGGGCAGTGATAACTTTGCTTCAACCAGTCCTGTATTTGAGAAACCGGCAGCACCTGGAGAAGCGTGGCCAGTTGTTCCTCAAGTTGAGAATCGACCAGGACTCTCTGCTGCCACCAGCGCTCCACCAGCTGATCGTCTACCCCGATCAGATCGTCATCACCCTCCCTGGCAAGACGAGCCGTGGGTGGAATTCCGGCCTGAAGGGGATGACGGCGAAGGATGGAAGCAGCGAAGCTGTGGATGGTGGAGATCTGCAGTTGGGCCGCCTGTTCGGCCAGGGCTTGGGCTCCAGCGCGAAGACGCTGGTAAGCTTCCTTCCCGTCCACTGCACTCCCGGATTCCAGACGGTTCAAAACGGTCTGGATGACTTCGTAAAAGAGAGGATCTTCTAACTCATTCGGTGAAGCGACAGAGGTGGCTTGCAGCTGGGAAAGACTCTCTGCCGCGGTCACGCTCTCCAGGTAGCGGTAGAGCCGGGTCTGCATCTCGGCAGCGGCCTTGCGAGTGAAGGTGGTCATGACCAGGGAAGCAATAATGGCCCGGGCAGCCCTCAGGCGCTCCCTCCGCGAGGAAGTGCTGTAGAGGCAAACCACCTCCGCCATGAAGTCCCGGGTCTTACCCTCTCCTGGAGAGAGAAAGGGGGCATTCAACAGGAGATACAGTGCCCTCAGAGTCAGAGTATGTGTTTTACCGGTACCCGCACTTGCCCAGACAAAGGCATGGTGGGGAGTGGTAATGGCCTCCCTGCGAGCGGCTGCGTCGGGAAGGACGATTGGTGTTTGTGCGCTCATCGTTGTTGCTTTCTTTGGCCGGAATCCTTCATGGCCTCCAGGCGAGAGGAGAGCTGCTCTTGGGAGAACTTGAAATAGCGAGAACTGGCGCTCCCATCAAGGCGGCGGCAAAGAGAGGTGTACTCACAGAACTGGCAGGAGTTGGCTCCCTCTATTTCATGCAACTTCAGGGTCTCGGTTGGAGTGGGCAGGTACATTCCGGTGCTGAGTATCTCCGCCAGAGGCCGCAGCAACTCCTCCACGCCCGGGTGATCATTCACCGCCTTCTCCTGGGGTGGAGACTCACCTAAGAAGATGAAAGAAAAGGCCGCCTCAGGCTGCTTGGACTTCTCGTGACGGAAAATCCAAGGGTAGAGAATGGGCTGCATACGATACCCCAGAGAAACTTCCCGCTGGAGCTGTTTCCCGTTGACTGCCCGGCCGCTTTTGTAGTCGAAGATGTAAAAATGTCCATTTCGTTGGTCGATGCGATCGATTTGCCCCGAAATAAGCAGTCCCTCCAGGCCCGGAAAAGGCACCCTCCTCTTGAGTTCCAGTTCAATCGCAACCTCTCCTGTGCAGGTTTCCTTCACGACTTCCTGGAAATAGTTCTTGACCGTCTCCACCAGTTTTTCCAGCTCCGCCTGGCGAAAGACGGAAGGAAGCACTTCTAATGCTTGTGGAACTGGTGAGAAGAATTCCCTGGCAGTCTGATTCAACTCCTCGGCTTCACCGCGCAGCATCGCTTGGGCGATTTCCCTCACAGGAACTTTTTGATTGAGTGAGGGCTGGATCAGGTGCTCCAGGAAGCTGTGAACCAGACTTCCCCAGTCCAGAGCCCCCAGTCGGTCGGCAAACTGCAGTGGGATGAGAGGTTTCCATTCCACTGAGCAGTTGGCATAAAAGCGGTAGGGGCATTTCGCCAGGCTCTCCAGATCCGTTACCCCAACCCGCTCCCCCTGCTTTCCCGAAAGGGGCAGAGAGGCTGCCGGAATATGCCCGTTCCAGGCGAGTTCCCGTTGCCTCGATTCCTGTGCGGCGAAAAGGTAGGCGTAAGGGATCTCACTCGAGAAGAGGCTTGCCCTATCCGGCTGAATCAAAAACAGGAAGCCGGGAGGCAGAAAGGCCCCTCTGTCTCGGTCCAGATCCAGCAGAAATTCTGCCTGCTGGGCGGGTCCACGGGGGATCCTTCTCCAAAGTCTCTCGGATCCCAGATCCTGCTGCCAACGCTGGATATAGCGCTGCACCCAGGGGGTAGGAGCCACGCTTCGTCCCGTCTCATCACATTCCGGGATGACCCAATGCACGCGCTGGGCTGAGGAGTTCAGCAGAAAGAAGAGCAGCGACATTTCCTCTGTAGCATGAGACTTCAGCGGCAGCAGGTGTCCTACTTCCCGTGCTTTGGCGATCAGACGTCTCCGTGAGGCATCTGAAAGAAGGGGATCCTCTTCGATGCGGGAGGGCCAGGTTCCCGAGGCAAGCCCCAGAAGAACAATCGCTCTTGAGGTTAAACTGCGGGCTCGCATGGATGGCACAAAGAGCACTCCAACGCGATCGGCCGGGTCGGTCCGGACCTGATCGTCCACGCTCTGAAGGAGCATTTCTCGAAGCATTGATTCCCTGATGACAAGGTCTGGGCGGAAAGATTCCATGGAGTGGAGCGCTTTCAACAAGGGGTCTAAGAGGGCCGGCTCTGGAAGCCATCCTTTGAGCCTGTGCAGGAAATGATCAGCCTGCTTGGGTGTAAAGGTGCGCTCCTGGCCACTTGAACTGTTTACCCACAGATCCAGAAGCTCTCTCACCAGTGCTTCCTCCCGGCTGGTGAACTGGAGAAAATGTCTCTCCTTGACGTCTGTGTCAGCCTCGAGTCGAAGGATAGAGTGCCAGCTTGTGCCCCCCCAGACACCCAGTTGGCGAACTTTCCATTCAAATGCATCCAGGTTCACGTCTCGGGCCGCCCTTGCCTCTGGATAATCACGCAAATAGGCCAGGATCCACTCTGCGGGAGCCCGGTCCTCCCAGATGCGGGCCAGCATCCGTAAAGGACGGTTTTCTGGAGTCAATCCCACCGGGGTATCAACCATGCGGAGGGGGATGGCAAAGGCAGCGAAAACTTCTCGAGTCACCTCCAAATAGGGTGCGGTGTCGGGTGCTACGACCATGATCTCCTCTGGATGAATCGGCTGCTCACTGTCGTCCATCCACTGACGCACACGAAGGGCTGCAGAGAGGACTTCGGCCCGAATCGAGGAGGCGTACTGGAAGGTCAGGAAAGGAGGCTGAGGGGGAACTTCCCCCTCCGGGAAGGTGGAGAGGAAAAAGCGGGTGGTCTGGGGAAGGCTGCCTTTCTCATCCTTTCCATCAGGATCGGTGTCGTTCCTCAGTGGGGACAGGGCTGTGCCAAAGCGAACTTTTAGATCCTCCAGAACAGCTTGACCAAAAGAGAAGGCGGGATGCGTTTCCTTCCCTTCTTCCAGGAAGGGATAAAACATGGTCAGGTCAGTCCGTCGTCCCAGGGCCGCAATGATTTGGGCGCTGACATCGGTAAAGCCATAGAATCCGTACACCAACACCTGTGGGGTCTGTCCTTGCTCGCAGGCCAGAGCAGCCAGGAGAGTTTTCTCATCGGATTCCATGATCCACTCGTGAATCCGCTGATGTGCAATCGGTTCCCAGCCCAGCTGTCGCTCATTCAAGAGGCGGATCCAACCCGCATAGAGTTGGATGGTCTCGCGTTCCACAGCAGCTAACTCGGGTTCATCTGCCAGCTCCTCCAGAATCTCCAACTGGTCGGGTCCAAAGCCGCCATCCGCCAGATCCAGGAAAGTCGGACGGAGCAGGCGGTAACCACTGGGCATGCGCTGCAGCTGTGCCAGAGGGGAGCTTAAAGGGAGCTGTTCAACCAGTTCGAAAAGAAGGAGTTCCAGAGCTGGTCCCCAGCGGGGGGCGGCGGTGGGCTCGCTCAGCCCGCCAAGCCGGCGGATGAAAGTCAACAGTGGAATGACCCGCACTCCTGAGAAGACCGCTTTCTCTGCTCCTTGTCCCAGCTTGATGCGAAAGTGATTGGCCGCCGTGGGAGTGGGAAGCACGACCCACTTAGGTGCCAGAGGATCGTGCCGACAACATTGGCGGAGTTGCTCCAGCAATCGATCTAAGAGGACGGGAAAGGATGGCCCCAGAACCAGGTTAGAAGACATCTGTTCGACTCGGATGCAATTCTGTTTCAGTAGCCCGAATTTGGAGATTAGGGGGCGTGTTGCCCAAATCATCTTCGACGCCTCTTCGCGGCCTGAGGCCGCTCCCACATTCTCCCAACCGCAAGGACCAGAAAGTGGGAGCCGCCTCAGTGCGGCGAATGGACCATAGAATCATTTGAGCAACACGCCCTTAGGATTTGGAGATTAGGGACAGCCTTTGAAGGCCTGTCCCTAATCTCCAAATCCGGCCAAGAGGATGAACGTGGGAGAAATCTACCAGCCCACACTGACGCTACCCACTAAGCGAGTTCGCCCGTTGAGTCGGTGAGTCGATAGCCTTCCCGAGTTTCTTCCACTTGTTCCTCCTCGACCAGTTGTTGGAGGCTCGAGAGTAAAGAACTCTCGGCAAAACCCATCAATTTTCGATCGAGCTTAGAGTAAATTTTTTGCAAGAGTTTCTGAAGCGCCTGTGGGTTCGCCTCAAGTGCTTGAAGGATGTGCTGTTTTCGTTTGCGGCGATGACCCAAGGCTTTCTGGATAACTTTTCGACCTTCCCGGGCGGGGGGGCCATGAGCTGGATAAAGGTGTCCATCAGCCACCGATTCCAGAAACTGCAAAGACTTGATGTAGGTGCCCAGGTGACCATCTGTCGGGTCAATGAGAATGGAAGAGATGGTCGAGATGAGATCCCCAGCGATCAGGGCCTGGTAGCGAGTCTCCTGAAAGACGAGATGTCCCGGGGCGTGTCCGGGGAGATGGTAGATGCGGAGCTTCCAGTCAGGCCGACTGTCGGGTGAGAAACCCAGCTCCAGCTCCTGACCGTGTTCCAGGTATCCTGCAAACTCAATATCGGGTAGATACCCGGCAGTCAGCCTGTGGGCATAAACAGGCAGTTGATAGCGCTTTTGACACTGAGTCACTGCTCCCACATGGTCGGGATGATGGTGTGTCAAAAGGATGCCTTCAATGCCCTTTCCCTGTGCCAGGAGTTCATCCAGAAGTTCCCAAAGCTTCTCCTGTTCGGATGGGTCGGGAGTGGCTGGATCGATCAGGTAGAGTTTCTTTTCTCCCACCAGGTAAGCATTGGTGTGAGTGGAAGGTGGTTTCGTAGGAGTCCTGAGAGGTGCCAGCAGCACTCCCGAGCTGAAGTAGATGTGTTGTAGTTGGCCGCGATTGAGCGACTCGCCCAGCTGGCGAGCGGGAGGGAGAAAGCTCTCGCAGTCCCGAGTGGCCAGTTCATGAAGGAGGAGCAGCACGACTGGAGCAATCAACACCGTTCCCTGCCGCCAGCGTTCCAGGATTTCTTCGGGAGTGATGAAGTATCCCTCTTCTAATTCCCCGGGCCAAATCTCCACCTCCTCTCCAGCTGGAATGTGACAATGCAAGAACCAGGTATCGTAATACTTCAGGATGAACTGGGGCGTGGTGATGCGGAAAATCGGTGTCAGGTCTCGACTGTCCAGCCTCTGATCTTCTCGCTTCAAAACCTCTGAGAAGAGAGTCTGATGGCTGAGAATCTGGCGCCGGTAGTCACGGAGTTTTTCCCGGGAGAGAGCCTTTCCTTTTGCCAGCCAGACTCCGGTTTCTTCAAACAGCTCCCGGGCGGCGGCAGCCACAAATGCGTGGTAATCCGCTGGCTCTGATTCGGGGGAGTGAGTGGAGAGATAAAGCTGCCCGGTCTCCCTGTCTTCATCCTCCAGACCGCCTGCCGGAAAAGCAAGGTATCCCCCCAGAAAGGGTAGGCGGGAATCACGCTTGACCAGAAGAACTTCTCTAGAATTGGGTCCGCGGGATACGATGATGCTGACTGCCTTGGTGCCTCGTTGCATCAATCCGAGGATACTCGAATTGATGCAACGAGGGAATGGGGGAGCGACCGCTCTATGAGCGGCCGCGTTCCAAATTTCAAGTTCCAAGTTCCAAGTAAACTGCAACTCTCTTTGTCCGCCGCTGGCCCGTGGGCTAAAGCCCACGGCTCTGACTGTCCCTCGTAAGCTCCATCAGAGCCGCAGGCTTTAGCCTGCGGGCCAAGTTGCCCTTCGGAGGAAATTCGCGAAATTTCTCACAGTCACTAATTTCCCTCCCCTAGTCTCCTTCCCTGTCTCTCTTTCTCTCGACGAGCGAAGCGAGTTCTCTCTGCGAGCGCAGCGAGTAGCTCTCCACGAGCGAAGCGAGCTAAGTTGACGTTCTGTTGACTGGTAGCGTATTCTTTAATGGGCGCGAAGACAACGATGGCATCCTCGAAGACAGAGATCACCCTGGACATCACGCCGCACTCCCGCTTGGATGTCATCAACGTTACTGAGCAGATTTGTCAGCAGTTCGGCGACATCCTTTCCCAGTTCCCAAAGGCCTTTTACCACTCCTACCACACGACGGCCGGCTACTTCGAGCAAAGATTCTGCGCGCGCTTGAACCATAGCCGGGATTCCCTCCAGGCTTTTGTCCAGTCGTTCCAAAAGCTGTTCCCCCCCAACGCGAACTACCATCACGATAAGCTCCATCTGAGGAAGGAGCTGAGTGAGGAACAGCGGCGCGAGGAACCTCTCAATGCTGACTCACATCTGACCTTCATCGGCTCCGGCCTGAGAAGTTGTGTGACCTATCACAACTGCCCGAAAACGCCGGTTTACTTTATCGATTTGGACGGCGTCTGTGGTGGCACCAAGCGCCGACGCCAGACGACCGTGATCGGCTTTACCCAGGAAAAGCTGGTGGACAAGACTGTGGTGGCGATCCCACTTTCCAGGCATCCCGTGGACTCGGTGAACCTGAAAGATACACGTCTGGGCTTGTTTGATCAGCTGCAGGAGTTCCTGGATCGCTATGAGATCGTCAATGGCCGCATTGACATTAGCCTGGCACCCAACGAGTGCCATGCCGGTCTGACCGTCAATGAATACGAAACGCTGCTGATGAAACACGATCTGGCCGAGGTGCTGCGCAACCCGGTTCGATTCATGGCCGAGAAGGGCAGGCATATGCTCCGTGACCCAAAGGCCATCCCACGAAAGGCCAAAGATTACGCAAAGTACGATCTGGTACAGGTGGTCAATGAGGTCCTGGACGCCTTGGGACTAAGTGAGTCGCTCCTGGAACGCATTATCAACAAGTTCCAGGCCGTACCCGCCGCCCGCTTTCTAGGAGTCAAGCGATCGCTGAGCCTCATGGTTTCCCAGCAGGGTGGAGAGGAGAGAGGCTCCATCGTCCAGGGAATCCATCAGAGCCCCATCCTCGTCCAGTGGAAGAAGGCAGAAGCTCAAACCCGCCAGCTCAAAGTTGCCTTTGTCCGCTTTCAATAAATCCCTCATCTCACTCGCAGGGAGCGCATCCTGTTGATGGCAAAGGCGATCTCGAAAATCCTGGGCAGAGCAAGGTTTCCGGTCTTGAAGGGTGTGAGCATATCGAGACCGTTTTCTTCCAGTTGATCCATCAGATGCTGTAGACCCTCCTTCAGAGACAGGCCTTTCGAGGCGCAGTGCTCTGTATAGTAAAAGATAGCCTCTCCGATGGCTCGTGTCTGGGAAACATCCACCAACTGTTCGAGCGCTGAAAGGTCGACCTCGGTGGTCCCAAAGAGGATCTTCTGGACACCCTTGGCCTCGATTTTGACATCGCGCTTGCCGCGGCTGGGGTCGAAACTCTTGGCCAGTGGGTGCCGATCGATCAACTCTCCAAACTTTTCTCCTCCCTCCGCCTTTCGCCTGGTGGGAAAAACTTCCACGATTTGTTTGGCCTCTTCCGTGACTACACTGGGTCGGAATTGGTCCAACAGAATGATCCGGTCGGCTCTCTCAAAGTAGTCGCCCGAGCCTCCCATGACCAGGATGGTCGAGGTCCCGTAATCTTCAAAGAGCTGCCCTACCTTATCGACAAAGGGAGTGATGGGCTCCCTTTTTTTCTCGACCAGGGCCTGCATACGAGCATCGCGGATGACGAAGTTTGTGGCCGATGTATCCTCGTCAATGAGGAGAAGCTTGGCTCCCACTTCCAGGGCTTCAATGATATTGGCAGCCTGGGATGTGGAGCCTGAAGCGTTTGCTGTGGAGAAGGGGGCGGTGTTCTTGCCATGAGGAAGGTTGTTGATAAAAGGAGAAATATCGACTTTTTCAACGGAACGTCCGTCTTCAGCTCGAATCTTGACGGCTGAAGGAATCGTCACGGCCAACTCACGACCGTCTCCGACGACATGGTTGTAGACACCCCGCTCGAGAGCCCGCAGGATCGTGGACTTGCCGTGGAAGCCTCCTCCCACGATCAGGGTGACTCCCCGGGGAATTCCCATGCCCCGAACAGGACCCTGATGGGGTCGGTTCAGCCTCACCTCCAACTGGGGAGGCGATTGAAAGGGAACCACGATCTCTCCAGCGTCTTCTCTCAGCGGACGGTCATCAACACCGCTCCTTCTGGGAAGCGTCGAGCCATTTGCGATGAAGGCCACCAGACCCTGTTCTGCTAGCTGTTTTCGCAGGGCTTCCTGATCCTCCACCACTTGAACATGCTCCAGTAACTGTTCGGTGGGAAGGTTCTTGTAGAAGAGGGCCTGATCCACGATTACGGGAAGCTCGTGAAAGAGCATCTGTTCGGCTTCCAGCCCCAGGATTCTTCTGCCTGAAGCAGGGAGTCCTACGCCAAATCGGGCCTCCACAAAATCCGCACTGATGAGAAGACTGTTTCTCTCCAGAACCTCCTGCTGCCCACAGTCGATGGTAAAAAGACCGCTGTGTCCGGTTCCTCGTTGTCCTTTGGCTGTTTTCCGGATGGCTTTCTGGAATGCCCGGCTCAGGAAATCGCCCAGAGCGACCTTCCGGATCTTGTTGGAGTACAGCTCAGGTGGAAAACCCGCTTGGGAAGAAGGAATCTGAATGCTGAGATGGGAAGGTACCGCAAAAGGATCACCTTGGACGTAATCAATGGAGAGCGAGAAGTCGGCGAAATCGTAGACCCCTTTTGTCTCTTTGTAGGCCTTGTAACCTTTGCCATTGATCCCGTGAAGAGTCTGGAGAAGGCGATGACTCGGGTGCATGCTGATCAGGATACTTCGCGGTTGAATGAGATCAGTTGAAGAAAACTTTCAGCATGTCCAGGGTCGTTATGATCCCCACCGGTTCAGAGCCGCGAGTCACAAAAAGCCTGTGGATTCGTCCAGCCACCATGGTCTTGGCGATCTCGGAGATGGGCGTTTCCTCTGGAACGGTGTAGATGGTTGGTGTCATGATCTCACTGACCGGCAGAGACTCATTTTCGATGTGCAGCCCCTCGATCTCATCCAGATTGATCTTGTCCTCCCAACCGTGCTCATAGAATCCAGGGGTGGCTCGATCCACCACGATGCTGGCCTCTTCAGTAGAACTTTGGACGATATCCGTACAGGAAACAACTCCCACTATTTCCCCCTCAGCATCTACAACCGGTGCACCTAAAATCTCCTTTTCGGTCAGGAAAGCTGACAACTCTCGGACTGTCATGTTATCTCTGACTGACATCACATCAGTGTTCATAATGTCCTTGGCCCTCAGATCTTTCATAAGCTCCTCCTCTGGCTCATCTACTCTAACGGGTGGTGACACTCCTGATCATCAACAAACATTATCCTACTTTTATGCTAACGGAAGAGATCCCTTTCCGAAGATCGAAGAATCTGCCTGCCGTGTCCTTCCCCTGGCGGGTAGGCCATGCCCCGAATCAGGGCCACCGGCACACCCTTGGTCTTGCCCATCACCAGCTCTGCGGTCGAGGCTAGTTCGTCGGCCACGGCTATTCGAGTGACCTGCAACTTCCGCCCGAAACCATCCATCTGTCCTCGATAGTCTACGAAGGGCTGCATGCCGGCGACTCCCAGCGCCACGTTCACCAGGCCTTCCCGCCAGGGGCGTCCAAAGGTGTCGGAAACGATGACCGCCAGCTGGACTCCGAATTCCCTCTCCATCTCCTGCCGAATTTGAGCGGCGGAAGAATCGGAATCTTTGGGCAACAGCGTGACTTTCCCCCTCGGTGTGTTGGAAGTATCGACCCTGGCATTGGCACAGACGAAGCCATGCCATGTCTCGACAATCAGTAACCCACGTTCCATCCGCAGCAGGCGCCGCGACTCTCTCAAAACGATCTCAACCAGCCTGGCGTCCTTGCCGTGGGTCGTGGCCCAGCGATGAGCTAGAGGCGAGGGTTCAACGTCTGCCAGGTCCAGCACTTGCCCTTCGGCCTTGGAGACGATCTTCTGGGCTACCACAAGGATGTCCTTGTCTTTCACCTCCAGCCCGGCTTTCCCAATGGACTGAGCAATGAGTGTTCCCAGATTGACTCCTGTGGCCACTTCCGGGATTCCGGGAACTCCAATTACCTGTAGCTCACTCAGGGGCATGTACAACTCATGGGTGTCCGGCATGCTTCTTTAGCCCGCATTTCTCACGCCAAGTCTACTACATCGGCGCAATGATACGACCTGACTGTGTTGCGCTCTGTCGGCCTCCTCAACGTACTCAAGAGTACGTTT
>JAPUKI010000039.1 GCA_027295745.1 Acidobacteriota bacterium | reverse complement strand
TCCTCCTCTTGACACTCATCAACAATTTCATGCTATCGTGCGCCAGAAGACTTTAAATGTTTCAAGCTTGCGGGTCAACCCTGTTGGGTGCGAAAGACTGGAGAGGCGGATAAGTGGAAAAGATCCCGGTAGGAATTTTGGGTGCCACTGGGGCGGTAGGACAAAAGTTCATTCTGCTTTTGACTGATCATCCCTGGTTTGAAATCCGGGAGTTGGCCGCCTCCGAGCGATCATCAGGAAACCGCTATCAAGATATCGTCACCTGGAACCAGGCGGTTCCAATTCCGGAAACCATCGGACCAATGATGGTAAAGAATTGTGAACCGAATCTTGACTGTAAGATTGTTTTTTCTGGTCTGGATTCCTCAGTTGCCGGAAACATTGAAGAGGCTTTCGCCCAAGCGGGATACTGGGTGTTTTCCAATGCCAAGAATCACCGCATGGATCCCGATGTTCCGCTGGTAATCACGGAGCTCAACCCTGAGCACCTGAACATCATTCCTTACCAGCAGAAGAATCGAGGCTGGGAGGGGGCCATCCTCACCAACGCCAATTGCTCCGCGATTGTCCTGGCTCTCTCGATTGGACCACTTCACAAAATGTTCGGCCTGGAGACTGTCCATGCGGTAACCATGCAAGCGGTCTCGGGCGCCGGCTATCCCGGTGTTTCCTCCTTGGACATCCTGGGAAATGTCATTCCTTTTATTCCTGGAGAAGAGGAAAAGATGGAAAACGAGACCCAAAAGATCTTAGGTGTACTGGATCAAGATCGGTTTCGTCCGGCCGCTTTCACAGTCAGCGCTCATGCCAATCGAGTCCCGGTGGAAGAGGGTCACCTGGAATGTGTCTCGGTCAAGCTGAAGGAGAAAGCTTCGGTGGAAGAAGTGATTCGATGCTGGCAGGAATTCACTGGACCAGCACATGATTTGAAGCTTCCCTCGGCCCCTCAGCAACCTGTGGTGGTGGTTGCAGAAAAGGATCGCCCCCAACCTCGCCGAGACGTCTGGAAATACCAGGGAATGAGTGCTCTGATAGGGCGTGTCCGCCCCTGTCCACTTTTCGACATCAAGTATGTTGTGCTCGGACATAACACCATCCGGGGAGCAGCTGGAGCCTCACTGCTCAATGCAGAGTTGGTCCTCAAGAAGGGGATGTTGGACTAGCCCATGCGAATTGCCCTCATAGGCTACGGCAAAATGGGGAAAATGGTAGAGGAAGTGTGCCGTGGCCAAGGCCACGAAATTGTCCATACCATCGATATCGACAACCTTGTTTCTGAAGCCGGATTCTCGGGAGAATGGGTCAAGATGACTGATGTCCTCATCGATTTCTCAACAGCAGCTGCCGTGGTGACGAATGTCCAGAATGCCGCCCGCGCGAAGATTCCCATTGTGGAAGGGACTACTGGTTGGAATGAAGACCTGAAGAAGGTTCGCCAGATCGTGGAGACCCAGCGAGGAACCTGCGTCTATACCAGCAACTTCAGTATGGGGGTTCAGAGTCTCTTCTATCTGACACGACAGGCTGGAAAGCTGCTTTCTCGTTTTGAAGATTTCCATCCCTTTATCGTGGAATCCCATCACACTCAGAAGGTCGATGCTCCCTCGGGAACGGCCCTGACTTTACGCCAAATTCTCGAGGAATCATACAGCTCAGAGGTACCCACTTCGAGCCTGCGGGCTGGTTTTATCCCCGGAAACCACCTTGTGGGATTTGACTCTCCCTTTGATACTCTGACGCTGGAGCACCGGGCGCGAAGCCGGGAGGGTTTTGCCAGAGGAGCGCTCTTTGCTGCCCGGTGGGTCCAGGGTAAAACAGGTTTTTATCGCTTCGAAGACGTCCTTTTTGGTGAAGAAAAATGATCAATACAACCGGTTGTGGCACAGCTTTAGTGACCCCTTTTCAACCCAACACCGAGCTCGATCTGGAAGCCTATCGGAAACTGGTCCGGTGGCAGATCGATTCAGGGATCAACTTTCTGGTTCCCGTGGGAACCACCGGAGAGAGCGTCACCCTCACTGAAGAGGAATACCGGGATGTGATTCGAACCTGTGTGGAAACAGTTGCAGGCGAAGTTCCAGTCGTAGCAGGTGCTGGCACCAACAACACGGCCCATGCGGTCCACCTGGCTGGCATCGCCCAGGAGCAGGGAGCCGACGCTCTCCTTGCAGTAACTCCCTACTACAACAAACCCACCCAGGAAGGTCTTCTTCGTCACTTCCAGAAAATTGCCGAGTCCATCAACATACCGGTCATTCTCTACAACGTACCGGGGCGCACCGTGATCAATATCACGGCAGAAACTGCGCTTCTACTGGCACAAATCGACAATATTATCGGCATCAAAGAAGCCAGTGGAGATCTCGGTCAAGTGATGCAGATTTTGGCTCACCGGCCTCCAGGATTCCTGGTTCTTTCGGGAGACGACAGTCTCGCCCTGGCCATTACAGTGTTGGGTGGGGAGGGTGTCATTTCAGTGGCCAGCAATTTGATTCCTGCCGAAATGACTCGAATCATCGATCTGGCCCGCCGTGGAGAGTTGGAGGAGGCTCGGAAATTTCACTATCACTACCTCTCCTTAATGGATCTCAACTTCATTGAAACGAGCCCTATCCCTGTGAAATATGCGCTTTCCCGCATGGGCAAGCTTGAAGAAGTCTATCGGCTTCCCCTGTGTCCGCTCAGCGAAGCGAATAAGGAAAGGATGGATCAAGAGCTGCAGAAGCTGAAATTGGTGAGTCCCCGTGGTTGAGACGATTGAGAAACTCTTTCAGAAGGACGAATTTGACGGGGCCGACAGGAGCACTCTGGAATCCTTCCTGGATCAATTGGACCGGGGAGAAATTCGTGCAGCCGAGAAAATCGATGGTCAGTGGACCACCAATACCTGGGTCAAAAAAGGGATCCTGGTCGGATTCCGGATGGGAGTGCTGGAGGATCGATCCATCGATGAGCATTTCCGTTTTTTTGATAAAGACACCTTTCCACTGAAGTCGCTTCAACTCAGCTCGGGGGTCCGTTTAGTTCCCGGGGGGTCCGCAGTGCGGCGCGGAGCCTATGTCGCTGCAGGTGTCACCTGTATGCCACCCATGTATATCAACGTCGGTGCTTACGTGGATGAGGGAACCATGGTTGATTCCCATGCCCTGGTCGGATCATGTGCCCAGGTCGGAAAACGCGTTCACTTGAGCGCCGCTGCTCAGATTGGAGGAGTCCTGGAACCGGTGGGAGCGCTTCCCGTGATCATTGAAGACGAGGTCCTGGTTGGGGGCAATTGTGGAATTTATGAGGGGACGATTGTGCGCCGTGGAGCGGTGTTGGCAGCAGGGGTCATTTTGACCCGCGGAACCCCGGTTCATGATCTCACCAAGGAAACTGTGCTGCGAGGTGAGGAAGAGCGACCACTTGAAATTCCCGAGGGTGCCGTGGTCGTCCCCGGCAGTCGTCCCATCTCTTCCAGCTATGGCAAGGCTCAGGGACTCTCCCTGTACACTCCAATTATCGTAAAGTACCGGGACTGGAAAACCGAGAAGTCAGTCCAACTGGAAGAGTGGCTAAGATAGGAGACAGGAGGTAGGACTCAGGAGGCAGGAGGGTATAGACCGGGAACAGTCGGTAACAAAACAGACCTTATCTGATCAGCTGACCGCCTGACAACTGACGATAGTCTCCTACCTCCTGTCCCCTACCTCCTACCTACTGTCCCCCTTCTGAGTGTTATCATAGAAGTGCGCATGGCGGCTGAAAAGGGGCATAGAAGGCGGAGGCCGATTATCACCCTGATCACGGATTTTGGGGAGGGATATTACGTCGCTGCAATGAAGGGGGTCATCCTGGACATCTGCCAGGACGCCTGCATTGTGGACATCACTCATGATATTCGATCTCATGACGTGCTGGAGGGTGCCTTCACGCTTCTTTGCACTTACCCATACTTCCCCCCCAAGAGTGTTCACGTCGCAGTAGTCGACCCAGGGGTGGGCTCAGAGCGTCGCGGAATTATCGTGGCAACCGACGATCATTACTTCGTGGGTCCTGATAATGGTGTCTTTTCCTTCGTCTTCAATCGAGAGCAGGTCAGGAAAGTTATTTCTATCGAGTCACAACTCTACCAGCGAGGCACAGTTTCTCCCACCTTTCATGGTCGTGATGTGTTTAGTCCTGTAGCCGCATGGCTGGCACTGGGAACCCAGCTCGAAAAGTTTGGCCAGGAGATCGAAGATTATGCGGGTGCAACTGTTCTGCCTGTTCAAAAAGTGGAAGAAAATCGTCTTGAAGGCATGGTCATTCATGTGGACAAATTCGGGAACATCATCACCAGCATCTCTCGCGACAATGCCTCACAGCTACTCGGGAATGAGGGCACTCCGAAGTTCTTCCTCAATGGCCACGAGATTACTCACCACTACAGCTTTTACGCTGAAGCCTCTCCCGGAGAGGTCTTCACGCTTTTAGGCAGCAGCGGCTACTATGAAATTGCGGCACACAAGAAGAGGGCTGCTGACATCTTGGGCGTTGAGCGCGGGGAAAAGGTTCAATTGGAACTGGTGACAGAGTAGCCCGCACTTCTCACACCCGCTCTGCTGCAGCGGCGTAATGATCCGACCTGACTGCGTTGCGCTCGGTCGGCCTCCTCGACGTACTCAAGAGTACGTCTGCGGGGGTCTCTGTCGCGCGTGGCGCAACGCACTCAGGCCGGCCCTTTCGCCGCTTCGCGACGACCCGGTGTGAGAAATACGGGCTAGCCAACCCGGTAGGAGGGTGACACTTCCCGCATCCGCTTCACGATCTTCGGCAGAACACTCACCACATAGTTTATTTCTTGCTCTGTGTTCATGCGGCTCAAACTGAACCGGATAGCGGACTTGTGTAGCTGCGGCTTGCCTCCAAGAGCCGTCAAGACGTGCGAGGGTTCCACGGTGCCTGAGGCGCAGGCGGAACCAGTTGATACCGCCACCCCTTCAAAATCAAGGGAGATGAGCAGGGCCTCCCCTTCAATGGAACGAAAGCTGATATTGGTCAGGTGTGGGACTCGTCTGGATTTCGATCCGTTCACCACGGTGCCTGGAATTTGCTCCAGGATGCCCTTCTCCAACCTGTCTCGCAGCGCCCCAACTCGAGTACTGAAATCTTTCAGCGCTTCCTTCGCCAGCTCAGCTGTCCGTCCCAGGCCTACGATGCCAGGCACGTTCAAGGTGCCTGCGCGCCGGCTGCGCTCGTGGGAGCCTCCATACAGCAGTGGGTCTATCGACACCCCACTCCGTACATAGAGTGCACCCACACCCTTAGGGCCGTGGATTTTATGTGCCGATAGGGAAAGGAGGTCGACACCCAGTTCCGCCACGTTCACCGGGATCTTTGCCACCGTCTGGACCGCATCGGTGTGAAAGAGAACCTCTCTTTCCCGTGCAATGGCAGCCATCTCTTTGATGGGTTGGATCACTCCGATCTCGTTGTTGCCGTGCATGATCGAAATCAGTGTGGTCTTATCCTCAATGGCCTCCTTGAACTGATCCAGAGAAATCATGCCCTCCCGATCCACCGGGAGGCAGCTCACCCGAAAACCTTCCCTTTCCAGTTGCTCACAGGTGTGCAGGACAGCCGAATGCTCAGTGGCGGCCGTGAGAATGTGATTTCCCCTCGAACGGTGATGAGTCGCCACTCCCCGAAGGGCCGCATTATCGGCCTCCGTGCCGCCGCTGGTGAACACAATCTCTCTGGTCCGGGCTCCAATCAACTCCGCAACCTGACTCCGAGCACGCTCCACCGCCGAACTCGCCTTCTGGCCGAAAGAGTGAATCGAGGAGGCGTTTCCGAAATCTTCCAGATAATGAGGCTTCATCGCCTCAAAAACCAAGGGATCCAGTGGAGTGGTGGCATTGTTGTCCAGATAGACTTGCTGCATGTTTATCTGATCATATCACCCCCAAAACTGAGGCCACAACTGGACAGCCTTGACAGCCGAGAAAGCGAGTCTTATATAAGTAAAAGGCTGGTTGATGAAAGACTTAAGTTGCTTAAGATTAAACACTTAGGTCACCCAGTCAGGACTGTGAACTGCGCAGAAACACAGAAAGGACGACAACTTAGCAGGTTATTTAAAACAATGGAGGTAAGGAAAGATGCAATTGGTAAAGTATAATCCCTTTTGGGGCTTAACCGGAGTGGAGTCGACAATGGATCGACTCTTTGACCGCTTTTTCGAGGAAACGGACACAAAGCCGAGGGGTAGGACTTGGTCTCCCTCAGTGGATGTTTCTGAGACTGAGAGCGAGATCGTTTTCACAGCTGAGTTTCCAGGATTTGAAAAGGACGAGATTGACATCTCCGTCAACGAGGGTCGCTTGACCATCAGTGGCGAGAGACGATTCACAGAGGAAAAGGAAACCAAACATCTCAGGGTCGAGCGTTGGTATGGAAACTTCCATCGCAGCTTCCTTTTACCGAAATCCGCAGACCACGAAAAGATCTCGGCCAATCTCAAGAACGGAGTGCTGACCGTCACAATGCCCAAGAGGGAGGAAGCGAAACCGCGTCAAATCCCTGTGTCGGTGAACTAATCTCCGTGTGGTTGTCCCGAGGGTACAGCTCCCTTGGGACTTGACAGTAGATCCAAGGGTGGGAGCCAATCTCCCACCCTTTCTTTATCTCTTCCCCTTCTCTCGCAAGGACTATTCCAGAGCAATCACATCAATTTCCACATCGACCCCTTTGGGCAAACGGGCGACTTGAACGGTGCTGCGGGCGGGCGGAGCCTTCCCGGTGAAATAGCCCGCATAGACTTCGTTCATGGCCTCGAAATCCTGAAGATCTGCCAAAAACACGGTACACTTGACCGCTTTGTCCAGGGATGAACCCGCCGCTTCTAAAATGGTTTTGAGATTCTCCAAAGTCTGCCGAACCTGATCCTGGATGGAGTCTCTTACGATTTCTCCCGTCTGGGGATTCAAAGGGATCTGCCCAGACACGAAGATCAGCCCTTGGGCCCGAATCGCGGGCGAGTACGGCCCCACTGGAGGAGCTCCTTTTTCGGCTTCAATGCGTTCCTTCATCTCGACCTCCTTCTCTAACAGAAGCCAGCTTCAAAATTTCACGCAGAGGAATCTTCTCCTGACTCCTTACTCCTGACTCCTATCCTCAATCTCCTTCTGCTAGAATACAGCCTTCTTCGATTGGCCGGGGTAGCTCAGTCGGTAGAGCAGCGGACTGAAAATCCGCGTGTCGTCGGTTCGATTCCGACCCCCGGCACCCTGTTTTCAACAATTTACAGTGAGGCGATTTTGGCGGGATTGGCGATTGTCACTAAGATCGTAACTATGAACGACAAAAACCTGCGAAATGGCACGACAAACTGTCCAAATTGTAATGCTCCATCCGAAGAGTTCAAAACTACTTTGGTCAGTTGAAAAAGCTTCCTCCAGAGATGCTGCTGACACCCAACAAAATAGAACCTACTCGTGAGAAGAGTACCGAAGTGCAATGAGCCTGGCTTCACAAGGCAAGAAGACTTCTCATATATTGTTTCTATAGAGAAATAATATTTGCACTACCGTGTCCTTGTCCCCATCACCTTTTTCCGGGCCACCGGGAATGACATTATCGATCCTAGTAAAATAGCACCTTTTGGGCGCATTTTTAACTCATTCGGTGCCAACCCGAGAAAAAAGGTCGTATCCGTAGGGGGTTAGCCTTTTCATTGTGGGCCTGTCCCCAGTATCCTCCTCTTGACGATAATCATTGCCTTTCACCCCCTCCCGGCGTAACATTGAGCGTAACTCCATTACACAGTGAGGGGGAGTTGGCCCTGTGAAATCGTAACGACTAAAAGAACAATGCAACTTTAAGGGAGGTAACGGCATGAAACTGTCAAGAAAAGGTTTTCTGAAACGCTCTGCAAGTGGCATAGGCGCTTTTCTTTTGCTGCTATCGGCTGCCTCGTGCTCCGAAACAGAAACAGTGGACACGACTCAGTCGATGGGCGGGTCGATGGGCGAGGCCAAGTTCGTCGATGTTGACGGCATCAGGACCCGCTACTTTGAAGGCGGAAGTGGGGAAGCCATGCTTCTGGTTCATGGTGGCCATTACGGTGCGAGTGGCGGAGCCACTGGGTGGATGTCCATTTTCCCGAACCTGGCTGCCCATTTCAATGTGTATGCCATCGACAAACTCGGCATGGGTTTTACAGATCCCCCAGGCAGCGATGAAGAGTACACGATGCAGGCCACCGTCCAGCATCTTTACAGATTTCTGGAAACGCTGGGTATCGAGGAGGTACATCTGGTAGGTCACTCCAGAGGAGGTCTACCGGTGACTCGCATTGCCATAGATCATCCTGAAATGGTCAAGACTCTCACCATCTTCGACAGCAACACTCTGGCCCCGGGAGATCCCCCCGTCTCGATTAGGCCTCTTGGCCCCCCTGGGCCTCCACCCACCAAAGAATCCATTCGGGAGGGACTGCTCAACAATAGCACCACGTTTCATAAAGATTTCATCACTGACGAGTATGTAGAAGCTCAACTTGAGGTCCGCTTGCTACCCAAGATACGGGAGACCGCAGAGAAAATGGAGCAGCTGAGGTTACGTTTCGCTGAACTCAATCCTGAAAAGGTGGAGGCGAGACCAGCTCTCGCTGGGAATCGGGGCACCGGTTGGTGGATGTATGAAGTCAAGGATGCAACGCTGGAAGCGATCACGGATGGTCGCCTAAGCACACCGACCCTGATTATTTGGGGGTTCAATGATCCCTCAGCTACTTTCGCCATGGGAGTGGACCTTTTTCATGTGATCAGCGAATCCGTCGATCGAGCGCAACTCCACTTCTTCAACCGGTCTGGGCATTCTCCCTTCCATGAATATCCCCAGGAGGTCACCAATGTAATGGTCAATTTCATCTTGGGTGAAAGGGATTGAACACTAACTGACATGATCCCCCACACCACCTCCCACTATAAACCCCTGGGGAAACTCAGTGGCGGCGGGATGGGTGGCGTGGCGATAATACCCAGCAGCAAGGGCCGCTGGTCATCATGCCCTTTCCATCCTGTGTATAGCTCCCACAATCTAAAAAAGGTAGGTCCTACTTCATTGAAACACTTTTTCCAGATATTGGCTTTACTCATGGTTCTGGTCGCGTGCGGCCTGCCGGCGGAGGCACAGGAGTCCCCCGCCGATTTCGTTCCCGTCACCGACGCGATCTTGCAAAATCCCGACCCGGCGGACTGGTTGATGTGGCGCCGGACACTGGATGGTTGGGGCTACAGTCCACTGGACCAGGTGGACCGAGAGAACGTCCGGGAACTCAAGATGGTCTGGTCCCGGGCGCTGGTACAGGGGGGCAGCCAGCAGGGAACGCCACTCGTGTACGACGGCATCATGTATATGCCAAACCCGAACGATGTCATCCAGTCCCTGAATGGCGCGACAGGAGACCTTATCTGGGAGTACCGCCGGAACTGGCCGGAGGATTTGACATCCTTTATTAGGGATCCCGGCCGCACTCGGAACCAAGCGATCTACGGAAGCCTGATTATCGCCACGAGCGGCGACGATTTTGTTTTCGCCGTCGATGCCACCTCCGGCGAGCTGGTTTGGGAAACCCAGATCCTCGACTACAGGGTCAATCCCGCCCTGCAAAGCTCCGGTCCGATCATCGCCGATGGCAAGATCCTATCCGGTCGGAATTGTTACTCAGAGGGCGGGCCCGAGGCTTGTGTCTTCACGGCCCATGATGCGAGAACCGGTCGAGAATTGTGGCGCCACCGAACGATTCCGAAGCCGGACGAACCGGGGGGTGAAACTTGGGGCAACGTTCCCTACGAACGAAGGTGGCATGTGGGCACATGGATGGTCCCCAGCTACGATCCGGAGCTGCGACTAGTTTACACCGGCACCTCGGTCACGTCCCCGGCACCCAAGTTCCTGCTGGACTCCAACGACCTTCAGTACCTCTATCACAACTCGACGCTCGCGCTCGACGTCGATACTGGAAAGTTGGTCTGGTATTACCAGCACGTTGTCGACCACTGGGATTTCGACCATCCCTTCGAGCGTATCTTGGTCGACACGGCCGTTGCGCCCGACCCGGAGGAAGTGAGTTGGATCAATCCCACTATTCAGCCGGGCGAGAGGCGGCAGGTCGTCACGGGAATTCCGGGTAAAACTGGAATTGTCTATACCCTCGATCGAAAAACTGGCGAGTTCCTATGGGCTCGACCGACCGTGACTCAAAATGTCGTGAAAGATATTGACGGTGTAACAGGAAAGGTCACCGTCAACCCCGAGGTGCTTTTCACAGCTTCAGGGCAGCAGCGCCTGGTATGCCCGAGTTCCGGGGGAGGGAAGAATTGGCCTCCCGGCGCCTACAGCCCGCTAACCCATGCGATGTACTTCCCGCTACAGAATACGTGCATGAACATGACGTCCAAT
>JAPUKI010000389.1 GCA_027295745.1 Acidobacteriota bacterium | reverse complement strand
AGATGCGGGGGTTCAAAAGGTGATCTTTGCAAGCAGCACTTCGGTTTACGGGAACTCAGAAGACCTTCCCAAGCGGGAGGATATGGAACCAGACCCGATCTCTCCTTATGCTGTCACCAAATATGTGGGTGAGCTTTACTGTAAGATTTTCTCAGAAATTCATCACCTGCCAACTCTTGCACTGCGTTACTTCAACGTCTTCGGTCCCAAGCAGGATCCGAAATCCGAGTATGCCGCGGTGGTCCCTCGTTTTATTTCCCGAGCCCTCTGTGGGGAAGGCCCCATCATTTATGGCGACGGTGAACAAAGTCGCGACTTTATCTTTGTTGAAGATGTCGTTTCAGCCAATCTTTTGGCGGCTGCGTCCAATACTCAGGGAAGGACTTTGAACATTGCCAGTGGCAAGAGCATGACGATTAATGGACTGGCTGGCCTGCTGAATGAAATTCTGGCGTTGAAGCTGAAACCAGCTTACCAGCCTGCTCGTCACGGTGATGTCCGTGACTCTCAAGCCGATATTACCCGGGCCAGCCAGTTGATAGATTTCGATGCCAAGATCTCAGTCCGTGAAGGCTTGTGTCGGACGGTGGAATGGTTCCGGAAAAGACCTGATTGTCTAACCAGGGAGAGCCCCTGACATGGAATTAAAGGAAAAAATACTGACCAAGCGGGCGAAGATCGGCGTGGTGGGTGTTGGCTATGCCGGGCTGCCACTGGCCATGGCCTTTGCGCGCAGTGGATTCATGGTGCACGGCATCGATGTGGATGATGAGATGGTCAAGGAACTTAACCAAGGGAAGTCTCATATTGAGGACGTCAAGGATGAGATGGTCCAGGCTGCTATCTCATCCGGGTGCTTTAGGGCTCACTCCGACTACCAAATCGTCTCCCAGTTGGATTGTGTCATCCTGTGTGTTCCAACCCCTTTGCGACAAACCAGAGATCCCGACATTAGCTATATGGTTGACGCGGCCAAAAAGGTAAAGGAACACCTTCATAAGGATATGTTGATCATTTTACAGAGCACCTCCTATCCGGGCACCACGGATGAACTTTTGAGGGTGGAGTTGGAAAGTGAGAAGTTTCAAGTCGGAAAAGATCTCTTCCTGGGATTTTCTCCAGAGCGAGTCGATCCAGGAAACCTCAAGTTCACCACCAGGAACACGCCCAAAATCGTAGGCGGGATCACCCCCCACTGCACCGAGATGGCCAAGATTCTTTACGAGCAAGTCATCGATACGGTTATCCCAGTCTCTTCGGCAGCCACGGCTGAAATGGTGAAACTGTTGGAGAACACCTTTCGTGCCGTGAACATAGGACTGGTCAACGAGATCACCATTATGTGCGACAAGCTGGGAGTCTCGGTTTGGGAAGTCATTGAAGCTGCCGCAACAAAACCTTTTGGATTTATGCCGTTTTTCCCCGGTCCCGGACTGGGTGGACACTGTATCCCCATTGATCCTCTCTACCTCTCCTGGAAGTTGAAGATGCTTAACTACAATGCCCGCTGTATTGAACTGGCCAGTGAGGTCAACACTCAGATGCCGGAATATTGTGTCCATCGAATGGTGGCGGTCCTCAACCAAAATCGAAAGTGTGTGAACGGGACAAAGGTATTGATCATGGGCTTGACCTATAAGAAAGACGTGAGCGATGTGCGCGAGTCCCCGGCCCTGGATATCATCCGGCTGTTGGAGCTTGGTGGGGCCCAAGTGGACTACTCTGACCCCTATGTTTCACAACTGCGCTTTGATGAAGTTGTGAAGAAATCAGTGTCTCTGAGTCCAGCTAAGATTAAGGGATACGACCTGGTGGTGATGGTGACCGATCATTCTAGTTTCGATTACAAGATGATCCAGGAATCGGCACAGTTAGTTTTCGATACTCGAAACGTCTTCAGAGAAGCTTTCGATACCCTCGTTAAGCTTTGATGAAAACAGAATGGCAGCATTAGAAAAGTGACCCACACTACGGATGATCTGATCTGGGAGCGGTGGATTTCCCTCGCTCTTATGGGCGGGGTGGTGAGCTCTCTGCTGTCGATCGCTGTCTCGGATATCTTGTTTGGCATTTCTATCCTACTCTGGCTGGTCCACTGCTGGAAACGCAGAAAACTGAGTCTGAAGGCCCCTCCTTTCATCGCCTTTTTGTGGGCATTTTTGGCAGCCGTCTTGATTGCTATCGTCTTTTCCAGCGATGTCCTCATCAGTGCCTTGTACTTGAAGAAATTCATCAAGTTTTTCTACGTCTTTTTGATCTTCACTTATCTGAATCGAGAGCGGGTTGAGTACGCTCTCAAAGCGATGGTCATGGTTCTGGGAATCAGTGCAGGGTACGGGATCCTGCAGTATTTCTGGCTGCTGGACATCAATCTGGTCAATCGTATCGACGGCTTCATGGGACACTGGATGACCTTCTCGGGACAATTGATGCTGGTTTCAGTCGCGCTAGGGGGGTATCTCTTGTTCTATCAGCTGCCCCAAACCTTGGCTGGAGGACAGGATGGGACTTCTCAAGAAGCGGAAAAGGGCGAGCGCATGGGCTGGCTGAGTCGGGAAGTCCTCTCCCTGGGGGCCGGGAGCGTACTGCTGGCCCTTCTTCTTTTTGTCCTGGTTCTGACCCACACTCGTAGTGCCTGGCTGGGGACCATGGGCGGGCTTTTGCTGCTCTTATCGGTTTATCGGGTCAGATGGCTTCTGGCTGCCATCCTCATCCTGATAGCGCTGTTTTTTGCTCTCCCCAGTGGTTTGAAAGAACGTTTCTATTCCAGTTTTGACCTGACTGATACCACCACGCGTGGTCGCATGGAGTTGCTGCTTACCGCCAAGAATATGATCGTAGCTCATCCCTGGACGGGTTTGGGGCCCAACATGGTGTCTCGTCGCTATCAGGATTACAATGAAACGGACGAATTTGAAACCTGGCTCTATCAACATCTTCACAACAATTTCCTGCAGATCGCCGCTGAAATGGGGGTGATCACTCTCTTGATCTGGGTGGCGCTGTGGGTTCGCCTGTTTTGGGATTTCGCTCGTTTCTTTCGAGATCCAGCTTCCGATCGCTTTCTGTCATGCCTAGCCATGAGCGGAATCGGGGTGCTGGTAGCGTTTTTGCTGGCGGGTTTGTTTGAGTATAATTTCGGTGACTCGGAGATCCTGATCCTGCTTCTGTTTTTCATTACGATTCCCTATGTGGTCCATGGCGGACAGGAAAAAGGCGCTTAATATTGCACTGCTGGGAACCCGTGGAATTCCTGCCAATTATGGAGGTTTTGAAACCTTTGCTGAGGAACTTTCCACTCGTCTGGTAGAGCGGGGACACCGGGTCACTGTCTACGGGCGCTCTCACTTTGTCGATCCTGACTTGCGCTCCTATCGTGGGGTGAATATCTGCCCACTTCCTTGTGTGCAGACGAAATATCTGGAGACAGTCACCCACACATTTCTCTCCGTTTTGGCGGCTCTCTTCAAGCCCTATGACGTGATCTTGATCTGTAATGCCGCCAATGCCTGTTTTTGCTGGATCCCGACACTCACCGGGCAGAAAGTGGTGCTGAACGTCGATGGAATCGAGCGCCTCAGGAAGAAGTGGAACCGTCTGGGCAAGACCTACTATCGGTTGAATGAGTTCTTGTCCACACTACTCCCTGATCGGGCGGTGACCGACGCTCGTTCCGTTCAACAATACTACTTGAGAGAGTATGGATTTCGTTCCCCGTTTATCCCTTATGGAGCACCCGTGCAAGAGTGCAAAAGCCTCGAAGCAGTGCAATCCCTGGGGCTGACACCTCGAAATTATCTTCTCTACGTCAGCCGGCTTGAACCCGAGAACAATGCCCATCTGGTGATCCGGTCTTATATCGAATCCGGTCTGGACTACCCACTGGTTGTGGTGGGAGATGCGCCCTATGCTGAAGATTATATCCGCGAGCTGAATCGCCTGGCCGAGGGCAGGAAGGTTCTTCTGCCTGGAGCCATCTACGGTGTGGGCTACCGTGAATTGCTTTCCCACTGTCTGTGCTACATTCACGCAACCGAGGTGGGGGGGACTCATCCTGCCCTCATTGAGGCAATGGGAGTGGGTTGCCTGGTGCTGGTCAACGAGACACCGGAGAATCGTGAGGTTCTCGGCGAGGCAGGTTTTCTCTATCCTTTCAACGATTCGAAGTCACTGGCCCGGTTGATGCTGCGGGTCTGCTCCCGACCTCACCAATACGAACAATACCGGGAGCGGGCGCAGCGACGGGTGCAGGATTCCTACAATTGGGAAGCAGTGGTGACTCAATATGAGGACATCTTCTATGAGCTCACAGCCGACTGACTCGCTTTACCACCAACCCCGTCATCCCATTGGCGTGGTGTTCCGGCGCACAGGTTTGAAACCGGATGTCCTGCGTGCCTGGGAAAAGCGCTACAGTGCAGTGAGTCCTGCCCGGTCCTCTGGAAATCGGCGCGTTTACTCGGATGCAGACATAGAAAAACTTCTTTTCTTGCGTCAGGCGATTGAAGGTGGGCGCAGAATCTCTCAGGTGGCTCAGCTCAATCATGCGGAGCTGGAGGAATTGGTGGTGGCAGATCGAAGCGCCACCCCGCACCTCAGAACTCGCCAGGAGGTTGTTCAGAAAGCGAATGCCGAGCAGCATTTAGCTGCCTGCCTGTGGGCCGTTCAGGAACTCGAGGCCGGTGAGCTGGCGATCCTGCTCGAACCTGCCGCGGTCGACTTAAGTCAACCTCAGCTCATGGAAGGTGTCCTGGTCCCATTGATGGAAGAGGTCGGGGAGCAGTGGGACCAGGGATCTCTGAGGGTGGCCCATGAGCATATGGCCTGTGCGGTCACGTGTTCGTTTCTGTCGGGGCTGCCAGCGGGATGTGAGGTGCCGGAAGGGGCGCCTCAATTGGTGGTTGCAACACCTGTGCGACAATTTCACGAGGTGGGTGCTCGGATGGTGGCTGCCACAGCTGCATCGCTGGGCTGGTGTGTTACTTATCTGGGTACCAGCCTCTCGGCTGAAGAAATCGCAGCTGCGGCCCAGCAGAAGGGAGCTCGAGCGGTTGATCTCAGCATTGTTTATCCGCCTGATGACCCCCAGCTGCCGGAAGAGCTGGGGAAGCTCCGCCGCCATTTGGAGGATCCTATCTCATTGCTGGTGGGCGGCAGATCTGCCTGGAGCTACCGTGAAGTTGTCCAGGAGATCGGAGCAAGGCATCTGCAGGGGGTTACCCAACTGGGTGAGGAGCTCCAGAACTTGAGGGGGCACTAATTCATCAATGAGGCGTTTGCTGATGGATCTGAGCGTGGTCATCGTGAATTGGAACAGCGGGACCTACCTGGCGCGTCTGCTGACTTCTCTCCTCCCCTTAAAAGATGAGTTGGAAGAAATCTGGGTTGTGGATAATGCCTCCAGCGACTCCAGCCTGGGTGGGCTCGAGAACACTCCTGGTGTCCAGATCCTGTCTCTCCCGGAGAATCAGGGTTTTGCTGGTGGAGCCAATGAAGGCATCTCTCGAAGCAGCTCCGCTTTCATCTTGCTGTTCAACCCGGATGTGGAAGTGCTCCCAGACAGCGTTCGGAAGCTCTACCAGGAGATGAAGAAGAGGCCCCGAGCTGCCATCGTTTGTGGTGCACTGGAGGATCCAGAGGGAAAATCACAGAGCGCCTTTCAGCTTCGCCCCTTTCCCAGCTGGAAAAGTGTATTGTCCGATGCACTCTTTATCGATGAGCTCATGCCAGGGCTTGGCAGTGGATCCCTGAGGCGCAAGTCGAATGCAGTCGGTGGGTCCTCTTCCCGGGGCGTGCGAAAATTGGACTCTGAGCAGCCGGCTGCGGCTGCCTGGTTGCTTCGCAAGGAGGCCTGGAAGGAACTGGGTGGGTTCGATACCAGATTTTATCCGGCCTGGTTTGAGGATGTCGATTATTGCAAGCGACTCCAGGGCTGCGGGTGGCAGATTTTCTATTTTCCTGACTTGCCCATGATCCACCGAGGCGGACTGGCGTTAGAAACACTGAGTTATGCGGGTTTTGTTGGAATCTTTTACCAAAATCTGCTCAGATACCTGAAAAAGCATCATGCCCGTCTCTATCCGCTGCTGTGGCTTCCCGTCCAAACTGGAATGTGGATCAGGCGGCTGTTGAAATCAAGATGAACACCGCAAGCAGAGGTCCGGTCCTGGTGAGCCTGGTCACATACAATGACGAGTCTTTTCTAGCTCGTTGCCTGGAGGCGGTGCAAAGACAAACCATTGATGTGCGTGTGAAGCTCTTTGATAACGATTCTCACGATGGGACTCTAGACATTGCTCGCAGCTATGGAGTCCAATTGCATGAATCGACGGAAAATCGCGGCTACAGTTTTGGCCACAACCACAACCTTCTGGGTGAGGATTTCGACACTGCCCTGCTTCTCAATGCAGACGTCATTTTGCAGCTCAACTATCTGGAGGTGCTTGTGGGGGCCCTGAATGAGGTTGAAAATGCCGGGATGGCAGGGGGAAAACTGTATCGGATGAATACGGAAGGACGCCAGGTTTTTCGGGAGGCCTTTCCAGTTCTGGATAGCACCGGGATGTTCTTCACTCCTTCTCAAAGACATTTTGACCGGGGCAGTGAAGAAGAAGACCGCGGACAGTATGATCTTCGTCAACTCGTTTTCGGTATCACCGGAGCGACCCTCTTATGCAGAAAAGAAATGTTGGAGGATTTGCGCCTGGGGGATGAGTATCTGGATGAAGACTTCTTTGCCTATCGTGAAGACGCAGATCTGGCCTGGAGGGCTCAGCTGCGAGGTTGGAGGGCGGTTTACGAACCGCGAGCTGAGGCCCTGCATTGCCGTCGGGTGCTCCCCCGGGGCAGGAAACAGCTCCCCCCACTCATTAATTACCATTCCCTCAAAAACCGCTATCTGATGCGGATGAAGAACCTCGACTCAGCGGTGCGAAGACGCTGCTTTCCCCATATGTGGATGCGGGATGTGGGCATTCTTGCCTATGTCCTGCTCTTCGAGTGGAGTTCTCTGCCGGCTTATCGTGAAGTGTGGTGCCTTCGACAAAAGTTCAGGCAGAAGCGTGAGCACGTTCAGGGCACGCGCCGTGTGAGCTCTGATGGCATCGTCCATTGGTTTTCTTTTACTCCTACAGCCCTGGATCCATGAATTCTCAGTTTCCCGCTTCCCCCAGGATGAGATTTTCGATATATTGGTATAAAAAGTAAATCAGGAGGACTAAAAAATGGGAGAAGCGACTAAAGTAGCAGCGAAGCAGGATTTGAAGCCTGGTGACGCCCTCTGTGTTGAGGTGAATGGGCAGAAGATCGCCCTCTTCAACGTTGAGGGAACTTACTACGCCATCGACGATACCTGCACTCACGTTGGAGGCTCTCTGTCGCAGGGAGAGGTGAGTTCTACCAGCGTGACCTGCCCCTGGCACGGTGCTCAGTTCGATCTCGAGACGGGTAATGTGGTGCGGGCACCCGCTCAGGATGGCGTCGGAACCTATAAGGTGCTCGTCGAAGGCGATGATATCAAGATAGAGTTACCCTAAGTTTCGTCTAATGTTTAGACCGAATAAAGGAGGAATTTGCTTATGTACGATCCCGTGATGGTTCAGCCCATGCGCGATGAAATGACCCAGGCTGGTTTCAAGGAATTGAGCAGCGCCGAAGATGTGGATGCCCTGGTGGGGCAAAAGGAGACAACTAATCTGATCTTCATTAATTCCATCTGTGGCTGTGCCGCCGGTATAGCCAGGCCTGCACTCATTGAATCCTTGAAGAATGAGATCCTTCCCCAAAATCTGGCCACGGCCTTTGCAGGCAACGACGTGGAAGCTGTGGATCGGGCCAGAGAATGTTTCGTCGGGTATGCTCCCTCTTCCCCCTGCATGGCTCTGTTCCGCGACGGCCGACTCGTGCACATGATCGAAAGACATCAAGTAGAGGGTCAGACGGCGGAGGCTCTCACAAAGATGCTGACCAGCGCCTACAACAGGTACTGCGGGGAAGAGATCGATGAATCGGCCGAGATCTTCGATCCCCTGAATGAGCTGCAGATGACGGTGGAGGAAGCCCGGGAGAAGATCTCCGCTAACTCCGAGCTGACTCTTCTGGATCTGCGGATGCCTTCTGAAGTCGAGAAGGGAAAGATCGAAGGTGCCCTGATGGTGGATGAGAAGCTGGGGCAGGAAATCGTCAGCAGTTGGCCCCGAGATCGCCAGATCATTGTTTACTGCCAGCATGGCGAGAGGAGTCTGACGACGACCCAGTTCTTAAGAACGCAGGGATTCCAAAACGTCTTCACCCTCTCAGGCGGCTTTGAAGCTTGGGCGGCAGCTGAAAGCTGACGACCGTCAGCTTTCAGCTGAAATTCCAAATTCCAAATCCCAAAACCCAAACTAGAAACTGTCCACGAAAGTGGGGTAACTTTACAAATCCCAATTCTGAAACCTCCCAACTGATTTCTCTAAAGAATTTCGACATTCGCGTCTTTCGAAGGGTTTCATGCTTTGAGTTTAGAATTTGGAATTTATGATTTGGAATTTATTTGGAATTTGGGATTTAGGATTTGTGATTTCTTGAAAGTGAGCGCGTCGCGCTCACTTTCAAGTTGGGATCGGGGCGAAGGTCCCAGGGGTCGGCTGCTTTAGCCTGAAGTCGAGCAGTAGCAGCAGCCGCTATCATGGCGGCGTTATCCGTGGTCAGCTCGGATCGGGGATAGTAGACGGGAAGTCCCCGCTCCTGGAAAAATTCCCGGGCGCGCCGGCGCAGTTCACTGTTACCGGCTACTCCTCCCGAGATTTGGATGGAACGGACATCTCTGCCTCTCAGTGCCTTCTTCAAGCGGTCCAATAGTTGATCCACAATGGAGCTTTGATAGCTGGCCAGAAGATCCAGAATCGGCTGGGGCACCAGGTCAGAATTCTCTGAAACACTCCGCTTCAGCGGGGAAATATCGTGCTGCTTGATGTGACGCAAGGCGGCTGTTTTGATCCCACTGAAGCTGAAATCGAGGCTGCCGTCGCTGATTTTCGGTATCGAAAAGGCAACACTGTGGGGATCCCCTTGAGGCGCCAGTCGATCTATGACCGGTCCTCCGGGATAGCCTAAGCCTAAGTATTTGGAAAGCTTGTCCAGGGCTTCTCCGGCAGCATCGTCTCGAGTTCTGGAAATCTCCTGATAGCTCCCCAGCTCCTTCTGATGAAAGAGGCTGGTGTGTCCTCCCGAGACCACCAGAGAAAGGGCGGGCAGCTCGGCATCGGGATGATCCAGGAAAATAGAACAGAGATGTCCCTCCAGGTGGTTTATTCCCACAAAAGGAATTTTCACGGCAAAGGCCAGTGCCTTTGCGTAAGCCATGCCGACCATCAGCGCGCCCATTAGGCCCGGTCCCCGTGTCACTGCAATGGCCGTGATGTCCTTCCAGGTCATGTCTGCCTCCTGTAAACATTTCTCGATGATGAAGCAGATGTTCTCGACGTGCTCGCGGCTCGCCAGCTCAGGAACCACACCACCGAAAGCGGCGTGCATGGGAATTTGTGAGGCCACCACGCTGGAGAGAATGGTTTGGCCGTCCCTGACCAGGGCTGCGGCCGTCTCGTCACAGCTGGACTCAATACCCAGGACAATCATTTCTCGAATAGTGCCGGGATCGACTCTCCATAGGGATCTGTGGCGACCCCTTTTTCCGTGATAATGGCGGAGACGAGCCGATTGGGAGTGACGTCAAAGGCCGGATTGGCGACGGAGACGGAAGCGGGCGCAATGACCTGGCCCTTAATCTCGGTCACTTCCTGGATGTTTCGCTGCTCGATGGGAATGCCCTCCCCAGTCGGCGTATCCAGGTCAATGGTGGAAAGAGGTGCTGCAACATAAAAAGGGATCTGGTGTTCCCTGGCCAGAACAGCCACTGTATACGTTCCAATCTTGTTGGCCACGTCCCCGTTTCGGGCGATGCGATCGGCTCCCACGACCACGACTTGGATCTGATTCAACTGCATGAAGTAACCAGCCATGTTGTCAGTGATGAGCGTGCAGGGAATATCCTCCTTCATCATCTCCCAGGCGGTCAGCCGCGAGCCCTGAAGAAAGGGTCGCGTCTCGTTAGCGAAAACCTGGATTTTTTTTCCATTTTCAACAGCCGCTCGCACCACACCCAGAGCAGTTCCGTAGCCTGCCGTTGCCAGAGCGCCGGCATTGCAGTGGGTCAGCAAAGTCATCTTGTCTGAGAGGAGTTGCTGTCCATGTTCTCCGATTTTGCGGTTAATCTCGATGTCTTCTCGATGGATTGTGACGGCCTCCGTCGTCATAGCGCTTTGAATCTCTTCCAGTGAGCGATCCTGGACTTTCTGAAAGACCTTTTCCATTCGTTCAATGGCCCAGAAGAGATTGCGCGCAGTGGGACGCGTTTTCTGTATCCTCAGGGCAATGGCGGCGAAGTTTTCCTCCACGTTTTCCTTGGAGGCCAGGTTTGCAACGCCCAGGGCGATCCCCATAGCCGCGGCAACTCCGATGGCGGGAGCTCCTCGAATCACCATGGTCTCAATGGCTTCGGCCACTTCTTCCACGCTTCGATAGGTGTTGTAAACTTCCTCGGTAGGCAGTAATCGCTGATCGATCATGACCACGCCATCGTCGGTCCACTCAATGGTTCGAATCATGGCTCAACCTTACAATAGGACCGGGGAAAGAATCCAGGAGACAGAAGAAAGGAGACAGGAGGTAGGAGGCGCGCTTCGCGCGCGTTCTCAGGTTCCAAGGGCGTGTTGCTCAAATGACTTTCGACATCTCTTCGCGGCCTGAGGGTGCCTTGGCACAAGTGCCTCCCACATTCTCCCAGCCGCAAGGGACCGGAGTGTGGGAGCCGCCTCAAATTCGGCACCTGAGGGTGCCTTGGCACAAGTGCCTCCCACGGACCATAGAATCATTTGAGCAACACGCCCTCCAAGTTCCAAGTTTCAAGCTCGGCCCTTCGGCTTCTAACTGCTGTGCTTTCTCTTATGTCAACTGTCAGCTGTCAGTTGTCAGCGGTCAGTTGCCTATCTCCTACCTCCTGTCTCCTGCCTCCTTTCTTCTAGCCACACTCCCCTGCTAAAATCCTCCCGAGTGAAGGATTTTCGCAAACTTTTACCCTACATCCGTTCCCATTCCCACTTGCTGGCCTTAGCTGTAGTGCTTCTGGTCCTCAGTAGTGCTCTTGAGACGTTCCTGATCATGCTTTTAGCACCGATCTTTAACCAATTGTCGGAGGGGGCAGGTGTGGTTGTGGATGGGGATGCAAAGTTTGCTTTTCTCCAACAACTCCTGGGTCTGAGTCCAGACAGTCTGGGACGCATCGCCGCTTGTCTGGTGGCTTTTGCGCTCTTCAAGGGGACCTTTCTGTACTGTGCCGAATACGCGATGAGTTATTCCGGTCAGCAGGTGGTAGCCGCTTTAAGGAAGCAGCTGTATGGGCATCTATTGAGTCAGTCTCTGGCCTTCTATGCTGCAAATCCCACCGGAAAATTGATGGCGCGTGTCGTTACCGATACCGAACGACTTCAGGAAACAGTGAGTAAGACGCTGACAGACTTGACCCGGCAAGTGCTGCTGCTGTTGTTTTTTCTGGGTCTGGTTTTCTACATCGATTGGAGGCTGGCCCTGTTGTCTCTTTTGATTGCCCCGCTGGTTCTATCGATCACTCTCAAGCTGGGCCGGAAGATGCGAACGGTGAGTCAGCGCAGTCAGGAGAATCTCGCCGAGATCTCGCATGTGCTTCAGGAGACCATTTCCGGTCACCAGATTGTTCAGGCCTTTGGCATGGAGGCGTATGAAGGGAAAAGATTCGATAAATCAACCGATCAGCTGGTGGGCACTAATCTCAAAGCTGCCCGCATCAGTGCGCTGAGTTCACCCCTGGTGGAATTCATCGGGTATGTTTCCTTTGTCCCGTTTTTTCTCTACGCCGACTATCAGATTAATCGGGGATTTACGATTGGCGCCTTTGTCGTTTTCGTGGCTGCTCTCTTCCGATTGTATGAACCCGTCAGAAAACTCTCGCGCATGCATTTGCATTTTCAGCAGGCCTTTGCCTCTTCCAATCGAATCTTCCAACTGTTGGAAACGAATGTTGAGATTCAGGATTCACCAGGGGCACGCAACTTACCTTTGTTTCAGGAAAAACTCGCCTTTGAAGACGTTTCCTTCAGCTACCAGGGCTCCGGCTCACAAGCCGTTTTGCGGGGCATTAGCCTGGAAATCAAGAAGGGGGAGATTGTGGCTTTGGTGGGGAGCAGCGGCGCTGGAAAGAGCAGTCTGGCTGCTCTGATACCTCGCTTTTTCGATGTGACCTCGGGGTTGATCAGCATCGATGGGAATGACATTCGTGAGGTGACCCTGGCCTCCCTGAGGGGTCAGATTGCGATTGTTACTCAGGACACGTTTCTGTTTAACGATACCGTGAGGTCAAATATTGCTTACGGAAGAGAGGATTGCACTCTGGAGGAGATCGTTGAGTCGTCGCGGGCCGCCTTGATCCATGATTTTATCACCACTCTTCCCCAGGGATACGAGACCGTGATTGGAGAGCGGGGGAAGCGGGTTTCCGGTGGCCAGCGCCAGAGGATTGCCATCGCCCGCGCCCTTTTGAAAAAGGCCCCCATTCTGATCCTGGACGAAGCGACTTCGGCACTGGACAGCGAATCGGAACGTCTGGTTCAGGAGGCCCTTCATCACCTCATGCAGCATTGTACGACCCTGGTCATTGCTCACCGCCTGTCAACGGTTCGACTGGCCCACAGAATCATCGTCCTTGAAGCAGGTCAGGTTGTTGAGATGGGAGATCATCAGAGTTTGTTAAAGTGTTCAGGAGTGTATCGGAAACTTTATGAGGTTCAGTTTGAAGGTACTCAGTTCGTTTCATCATCGTAGTAATAGAGGAAAGTAGGAGAACCATGCGCAGTATGACAGGATTTGGACAGGCCCATCACTCTAGCCAGGAGATGGATCTGGCTGTTGAGATTAAGACAGTGAACAGCCGCTACCTCGATCTGCATTTACATCTTCCCAGGGAATTGTCTTCTCTGGAGCCGGATCTGCGAAAGGAGGTGCAATCCTTTCTCAGTCGGGGTCGGGTGGAGATCCACCTTGCTCTCAATCTCAAGTCCAACCACCAGTACGACTTGAATGAGGCGCTTGTGGAAAATTATCTCTCGGCCGCCAAGAAGGTCCAGTCCCTGGGCGCGAAAGGCGCACTTGATGTGTCTGCGATTTTGCAACTGCCAGGAGTGGTGGCACCGCGTCAGATGGACCTCTCAGCTGATGGGATCCTGGAGAGCACTGTGAAGGTCGTCCGGGAAGGCCTGGAGAATGTGGTACAGGCTCGCACCAGCGAAGGAGCCGCCCTCAAGAAGGATTTACAAGATCGACTGGAGCACCTGGCGGAGCTGACCCGTGGAATCGCTGAGGAGGCAGAGCAGGTTCCCGACTATTATCGGAAGAAGCTGAGGCAGCGCATCCAGAGCCTCACCCAGGAGAAACACGTGGATGAGCACCGCTTGGCCCAGGAGATTCTCCACTATGCTGAGCGGGCCGACATTGCGGAGGAAATCACACGTTTGAACAGTCACATATCCCGCTTTCAGGAAGACATGAGCGCCTCTGAGGATCAGGCAATGGGTAGACGACTGGACTTCCTGAGTCAGGAGATGGGCCGGGAGATGAACACTATTCTCGCCAAGTCCCCCCTGAAAACCATCTCAGATTTTGGGGTTGAAGGAAAGATGGAGATCGAAAAGCTTCGAGAACAAGTTCAAAATGTCGAATAAAGGGAGTCTCATTGTGATGAGCGCTCCCTCAGGCTGTGGGAAGACCAGTTTGGCAAAACGGGCTCTCAGAGAAATGTCAGATATGACTTTTTCTGTGAGCCATACCACACGGCAGCCACGGGAGGGAGAACGGGAAGGAGTGGACTATTTCTTTGTGTCGAAAGACGATTTTCAGAAGATGGTTGAACAGGATGCTTTCCTGGAGTTTGCCCATGTTTACGGAAATGACTATGGAACGAGCCGGGATTTCGTGGACGCGAAGCTGGATGCCGGTTATGATGTATTATTGGATCTGGACGTTCAGGGTGCCGCGCAGGTCAAGGAACGATACCCTGCAGCTATTCTGCTTTTCGTGTTACCCCCTTCACTCGAGGCGCTCCAGAGGCGATTGAGGAACCGCGGTCTGGATGATCCAGGTGTTATTGCTGATAGGCTTAAGATTGCAAGAAAGGTCATCGAATATTACACAAATTATCAGTTCGTCATCATCAATAAGGAGATAGAGGAATCGTTGCTTGAGTTGAAATCCATCATCCAGGTTGCTGGCTATCGCATGGAGCGGCGAAAGGCACTGGCCGAGGAAATCCTCAAGACTTTTCCGGAAAACTCATGATTATCAAAATTCCAGACGAGTTTGACAGTAAGTTCAGGTTTATCATTGTGGCTGCTGAGCGGGCTAAACAGCTTCAAAATGGAGCGCCTGCCAGAGTGTCGGTCAAGTCAAGAAAGGCGTCCTATATCGCCATCAGAGAGGTGGAGCAGCAGCTCGTTCCATTCAAGATTCTTGAGAAAAAAGAAAAAGAGGACCAAGAGGAGGAAGAGACCCAGGAGTGAAAATCATTCTGGGAGTGACGGGTTGCATAGGAGCCTATAAGTCGGCCGTCCTCCTCCGGCTTCTGCAAAGAGAAGGTTTTGAGGTCCTCCCCGTCATGACTCGGGCTGCCCAACAGTTTATTACCCCGCTCACCCTGGAGAAGCTGTCCGGTCACAAGGTGGTTTCGGATCTTTTCAGCGATCACACGGTGCAGATCGAACATATCGCCTTGGCCCGCCAGAGCGATTTGCTGGTGGTGGCTCCAGCTACCGCCAATATCCTGGCCAAGTTTGCTCAGGGTATTGCTGACGATTTCTTGAGTACGCTCTACCTCTCAACCACGACACCCGTCATCATCGCACCTGCCATGAATGTTGAGATGTTGCACCATCCTGCGACGCAGGAGAATTTGAAGACTCTGAAGCAGAGAGGAACGGTGATTGTCGAGCCAGGTTCCGGTTATCTTGCCTGTGGGGAAGAAGGCGAGGGACGCTTGGCGGAACCTGAACGGATCTTGGAGGCGGTGCTGAACACCTTCACGCGGAAGAAATCTCTGCTGAACAAGAGGGTGCTCATTACCGCAGGGCCCACGATTGAGGCTCTGGACCCGGTGCGGTTCATTTCTAATCGCTCCTCCGGAAAGATGGGTTATGCCCTGGCCCATGAAGCTCATTTGCGAGGTGCTCAAGTCGTGCTGATCTCGGGCCCCACCCACCTGGAACCCCCAGAAGGGGTGAAGCTGGTCGGGGTTCGGTCCGCTTCAGAAATGGCCAAGGCCGTCTTTCATCACTTCCCCGATTCAGATGTGGTGGTGATGGCAGCAGCGGTCTCCGATTTCACGCCGGCAAGCGTCTTTTCTGAGAAGCTGAAAAAAGAGGATGTGGAGCCGGTCATCCAGCTGGAAAAGACAGTGGATATCCTGAAGGAGCTGGGTCAGCGAAAGGAGTGGCAATTTTTGGTTGGATTTGCCGCAGAGTCAGGCCCAGTGCGTGAAAAGGCCCGCAAGAAACTGAAAGAGAAGGGTTTGGACCTGATTGTCGGAAACGATATCTCTCGAGATGATCAAGGTTTTCAATCAGATTCCAACCAGGTGATCCTGATCGATTGCGAGGGGAAGGAAGAAGAACTTCCTCGACTTCCCAAAACCGATATCGCCGGCATACTCTGGGACCGAATTCAGAATCTAGAATCCAGAATCCAGAAGAACGCGCTTCGTTCGTAGAGAGAAAGAGAGAACCTGTCAGGTGTCAGGTGTCAGCTGTCAGGTGTCAGGTTTTTCGCCATGCCCAGATCAGGTTTCATTGCCCTCATGGGCCGTCCCAACGTCGGCAAATCCACCATTCTGAATCGGCTCGTCGGAGAGAAAATTGCTATCGTCAGTGATAAGCCTCAAACTACGCGCAATCGTATTCTTGGGGTTCGAACCGGCGAAGACAGCCAGATGATCTTCGTCGATACTCCTGGAATTCACCGTCCTGGTCACCTGTTGAATAAACGGATGATGGAAGAGGTCTACGACTCGATCAGAGGGGTTGATCTCCTGATTCAGGTCGTAGATGTCTCTCAGAGGTACGGCAAAGGAGAAGAATATGTCCTGAGCTTGGTCCAGAAGATCCGGAAGCCGACCATCCTGGTCTTCAATAAAATGGACCTGATCAGCAAGGGCAAAGTTCTTCCCATGATGGACTTTTACAGTCAGCAGTTTGAGTATGGAGAGATCATCCCCATTTCAGCCACCCAGGGGGACAATGTGGAAGTGCTAGAGGAGAAGATCTTAGAGTATCTTCCAACCGGGGAGTGGTTTTACCCCGCTGAGTACATCACCGATCAACCAGAGCTGTTCATTGTCTCGGAAATCGTTCGGGAAAAAGTTCTTCACCACAGTCGGCAAGAGCTCCCCTACTCGACGGCTGTCCTGGTGGAGGAGTTTGATGACAGTAAAAGGAAGAAAGGATTCGTGCGGATTACAGCCTCCATCATCGTGGATAAGGACAACCACAAGAAAATCGTAATCGGGCGCGCGGGACACATGATCAAAACGATTGGAACCGAAGCACGGCTTGACCTTCAGACGTTTCTCGGTGTTCCCAAGGTCTACCTTGACTTGAACGTCAGGGTCATCTCAGGCTGGAGAGATCAGGAGCATCTCTTGGACGAACTGGGTGTCAGGTCACGGCTCTATACTCAGAAGGAGATAGGATACAGGAGTGAGGAGATAGGAAGCAGGAGTCAGGAGAATAGGAGTTAGGAGTTATGAGTCAGGATGTCAAGAGGTGTCAAGCTTCTTAAGTGCTGGATTCTTACTCCTACCTCCTGACTCCTACCTCCTTTCTTCCGACCCATGCGCGAGGTTGTTGAGCAACTCAAGTTTTTTTCGGATCTCGGTGTGACTCACCTGCGGGTGCCAGCCGAGGAAGCTCCCCAGTCACTTGAGGAAATCCGCCAGGAGTTGGGGGACTGCCGGCGCTGCAAACTGTGGAAAAGCCGCACGCATATTGTGTTTGGGGTAGGGAATCGGGAGGCTGATCTGATGTTTGTGGGGGAGGCGCCTGGGGCGGACGAAGATGCTCAGGGGATACCTTTTGTGGGACGGGCCGGCCGGCTTTTGACCAAGATCATCGAAGCCATGGGACTCAAGAGAGAACAGGTGTACATCGCCAACATCTTAAAATGCCGTCCTCCCAACAACCGCAATCCGGAGCCGGATGAAGTGGATACTTGTGAAGGCTTTTTGTTCAAACAGATCGAAGCTGTTCAACCGAAAATCATTGTGGCTTTAGGCAGGTATGCAGCTCAAATTCTGCTGCAAACGAATGCTCCCATTTCCAAGATTCGGGGAGAGTTCTTTCAATTTCAAAAGAGTCTCCTCATCCCCACCTTTCACCCTTCCTATCTGCTTCGCAACCCTTCGGCCAAGCGCCCGGTGTGGGAGGATATGAAAGCCGTTCAAGCCCGCTTAAAAGAACTTGGAACTTGAAATCTAGCCCGCATTTCTCACACCAGGTCGTCACGAAGCGGCGGAAGGGCCGATCTGAGTGCGTTGCGCCACGCGTGACCCGCAAGCGGGTGCCCCAGGCCCCCGCAAACGTACTCTTGAGTACGGAAGTGCCTCGTTTCATAGATATGGTGACGTTTGCTGATGGGTCTTGCGAGGCGAGATCAAGGAGCAAGGAGAAGGCGATGCAGGGACATCGGCGACGACGAGCGACACAGAGGTCGCCCGCAACCCCCATCAGCCCAACGGGTGGCGGCGGGACGGCATCGATTTCTTTGTCCCTCCTTCTCCGCGATGCACACAGACATCTCGTCGTCGTCGCTTCGCGAACTCGATGCCGTCGCGCTCGCCACAAACACCATCATATCTATGAAGCGAGGCACTAAGGAGGCCGACCGAGTGGAACGCAGTCAGGTCGGATCATTGCGCCGCTGCAGTAGAGGGGGTGTGAGAAGTGCGGGCTAATACTCGAAACCTCCCAGCTGTCTTCGCCGATGTTGCGGTGCCTTTCCCTCTTTTCCAGACCTTTACCTACTCTGTTCCGGAGTCCATCAGAAACGGGCTTGCTCCAGGGTGTCGGGTCCTTGTGCCCTTCGGTGCCCGCTACCTGATCGGTCTGGCCACCAAGGTGCATCACCTTGCTCGGCCGGGAAAAGTCAAGCCAGTTCGCCAGATTCTGGACCGGGAACCTCTCCTCTCTCCTGCACTTCTCAAACTCGGCCTATGGATAGCTTCCTATTATCTTGCTCCGCCCGGGGAGGCGTTGCGAGTGATGTTGCCACCCGGGCTTTTAGCCAGAAAGGTCACGCTGGATCAGGATGGACGACTGCAGAAAGTTTGGCCCGCTCAGCGACGGTTGGCCGTGGTGGAAATCACTTCCGCTGTTGCGAAGCTGACAGAGAGACAGAGGGAGGTTCTAGAGCTGCTGCGGAAGCGGACACTTCCCGTCCTGGTGCAGCCGTTCCTGCGTGAGGTGGGCTGCAGTCAGTCAGTGCTTTACGGCCTGACCTCTCGGGGTGTCATTCGTACTGAGGCGGTTGAGACGTATCGCTCGCCCTGGTCTCAGTCCGAGACCTCCCCGCAAGTTACGAAACATTCACTGAACTCAGACCAGAATCGAATCTTGAAAAAGATTGAGCAGCATCTCGCGGCTGACCAGTTTCGCAGCCTCTTGATCCATGGCGTTACCGGAAGCGGGAAGACAGAGATCTACCTGAACGCAATCGCCACTGCCCTGGCTCGAGGACGCTCAGCGCTGGTCTTGGTTCCTGAGATCGGCTTGACTCCTCAAATTTCCCATTACTTTAGAGCTTGGTTCGGGAAGGAAGTCGCGATTCTGCACAGCGCCTTATCTGACGGGGAGCGATTCGATCAATGGCGGCGAATCCGGGAGGGTCAAGCCCGTGTGGTAGTGGGAACTCGTTCGGCCGTTTTTGCTCCACTCCCCGACTTGGGGATCATCGTCGTCGATGAAGAGCAGGACAGCTCCTACAAGCAAGATGAATTGCCTCGCTACCATGCTCGTGACGTTGCACTCAAACGCGGAGAAATTGAAAAGACGCTGGTTATTCTCGGTAGTGCAACCCCTCAATTGGAAACGTTCTACCACGCAGTGCATGGTGGAAGTCTCGAGTATGAGATCCTCAGCTCACGGATCCTGAAACGTCCTCTGCCCAAGGTACATCTTGTCGACATGAGAGAGGAGTTTCAAAGGCTGGGCAAAGCCACCGTTATCTCGCAAGCCCTGAGAGAAGCCATTGTTCCGAGGTTGAGCCGGAGGGAGCAGGTTCTGGTCTTGTTAAATCGGCGAGGATACGCATCAGCCCTGCTGTGTCGAAGCTGTGGAAGCACAGAAATGTGTGAGAACTGCAGCCTCAGCCTCACTTATCACCAGGGCTCAAACCGTCTGCTTTGTCATTATTGCGGGTATGTGAAGGCTGTTCCCAAGCGATGTGGGGAGTGCGGAAGGGAGTACATCCACTTCCTGGGTCACGGCACTGAAAAGGTCCAGGTCATTCTGAAAGAGCTCTTTCCCGAGGCGGCGATAGACCGTCTGGACCGAGACACGGTTCAGAGGAAGGGAAGTTCCGAGAAGATTCTGGGAGCTTTCGCCTCGGGTCACACAGACATCTTGATCGGGACGCAAATGATCGCCAAGGGGCACGATTTTCCACGGGTCACTCTGGTGGGAGTCTTAAGTGCCGAGCAGGCTCTCCGGATGGCGGACTTTCGCGCTGCCGAAAGAACCTTTCAGCTTCTGACCCAGGTTGCCGGGCGGGCAGGAAGGGGAGAACATCCCGGGGAAGTGATTATCCAGACCTACTTCCCCAATCATTACAGTCTGAAACACGCTCGTTCCCAGGATTACCGGCTCTTCTTTGAGGAGGAGATTCGTTTTCGCCGGAATTTTCACTATCCCCCCTTTACAGCGCTGGCCAATATCATGATACAGGGGAGGCCACAGAAGAAAACCCAACTCCAGGCAAAGCAGGTAGCGGATTTGTTACTTCATCACCGGAGCCGCCTTTCAGCACAGAGGCGAATGCGGGTTTTGGGACCTGCCCAGGCACCCATCGAGAAACTGAAAGGCGACTACCGCTTTCAGATCTTGATCAAGAGCACCAGTCGGAAGGAACTTCATGAAGTGTTGGAGTCTGCCCTGGACGAGCTCAACCAAAAGGGGGTGACTTGGAAGAAGCCCTCCATTGATATTGACCCCATTAACTTGCTCTAATGGAAGAGTGGCGGAAGTTCGAATCCATCCGAGAGTTCTGGAGAAAATGGTCGAACATGCTCGTCGTGAATACCCGCTGGAGTGCTGTGGGCTCTTGTCAGGCCGGGGGCGAGAAATCGACACGATACAGGCGACCTGTAATCAAAGGCGCAGCCGAAAGGAATTCTTTGTCCCACTGGAAGAGCTTTTTGCCTTCTTTCAGGGATTGCGACAGAGTGGTAAGGACCATTTAGGGATCTACCATTCTCATCCCCGCTCGGAATGCCTTCCTTCTCCTCGCGATGTGGCTGAGTTTCACTATCAGGGAGTGAGCTACTGGATTGTCTCATTGCAAGGTGAAAAGGCCGATATCGGCTGTTTTCATTGGGATAGGGTGGGTTTTAAAAGCGTCTCCTTCAGGGTGGTCTGAGGCACTAAAGTCACAGAGGTGTAAAATGAAATCTGTAGAAACTCCCACGGCGCCACCAGATGTCTTCGCAAACGTGCGAGATTCAGCACCGGATGAGCTGCTGTCGTTTCTTGATCAGATCACACTTTTTTTACCTGATGGGGTTAAATATCGTCTCAAGCAGGTCTTGGATTCTCTTCCTCCCCAAGGCGATAACTTACAAAAGGTCTGGGAGCTGGTTCGGTGTCAATGGAAGGACATTCAGACTCAGGAGTGGGTTCAGATAGCGGTTGTGGGCCCGGCCCAAACCGGGAAGTCCTCCCTTGTGGATGCCATATCGGAACGACAACTGGTTGGATCGGAGCCCATCTTTACCATCGTCGATATTCGGGGTTTGGATGAGTTCCTGGGGTACAGAACCGGTGACAGGTTGCCCAACCGGCTCGAGCATGCAGATCTCATCCTGCTGATCTTAGATGGTCAATATGAGTTATCTGAGAGCACGAGGCGGTTGTACGAACGACTCCGAAGCTTGAACAAGCCGGTGCTGGTGGTCCTCAACAAGATGGATTTGGTTGAAGCTCCTGGGGCCGCACTCAGAAAGGCCAGGAAGCAGCTGGGAGCCAACGTTTTTGGCGCCTCCGCAGTGCAGCCGGAGACCACCGAGCGATTATTGAAAGCCATAGTGGATACTGATCCCAAAACCCTTTCTCCCTTGACCCGGAGGTTTCCCAAGTTTCGTCGCAGCATTTGTACAGGAATTGTCAGTCAGGCCGCCTTTTCCGGGGCTATTGTGGGAGCCATTCCGATTCCCGTGGCCGACCTTTTGCCCATCACGGCCATCCAGACTGGAATGCTCTTGAAGATCGCGCGGGTCTTTGGATACGATCTCAACCGGGAGCGAGCCCGGGAGCTGCTTCCCATGTTGATAGCGGGAGTTGCCGTGCGAGAAGCGAGCCATCGGCTTCGACGCCGCTATCCCGAGTATCGGAAACTCATCGCCGTCTCCATTGCCGGACTCTGGACTTACCTCATAGGACAAGCCGCCATTTCTTACTTTGAGAACTTTCCCAAAATCTTGCATCGGGATTCATCTTCGGACCTTTCCTCAGCTGCCTTGGGGCAGGAGATTCAATGACCGAGAACGGTCAGGACGAAGCACAGCGTTCGCCCGCTGGGCGGGCACAATCGGACGGGATAGAAGAACCGGCCGAGCTGGACGTGAGTCGCCGCCGGGGAGCCCGCTCCTTGCGCATTGCCCTCCTCATCACAGTGACCTTTATGCTCGTGGAGTTTGTGGGCGGCCTCTGGACCAACAGTTTGGCGCTGTTGGCCGATGCCGGCCACATGCTGACAGATGCCGCGGCATTGGGCCTCAGTTTATTTGCAGTCTGGTTCATTCGCCGGCCGGCGACTCCCGAGAAAACTTATGGATATTTCCGCGTGGAGATTCTGGCCGCCTTGATCAACGGTGCAACTCTGCTGGTGATTGCCTTTTTTATTCTTTACGAATCCTACCAACGTCTTGTGCAACCGGAGCCAGTTCGAAGTCTGGAGATGCTTGTCATCGCAACTCTGGGACTGGGCGCGAACCTGTTAAGTGCCTGGATCTTACACCGTTGTGAGGAAGACAGTCTCAACATCCGGGGAGCTTTTCTGCATGTGATGGGAGACGTGCTGGGCTCGCTTGGCGCCATTCTTGCCAGCCTGGCCATCCTGTTTTGGCAGGCCTATTGGGCCGATCCTGCTGTGAGTGCTCTGGTCAGTTTCCTCATTCTGTTTAGTGCCTGGAGGTTGGTCAAAGACTCAGTCCTGGTCCTTTTGGAGGGCACGCCGGCCCATGTCAATCTGGCGGTGATGCAGCATGCTCTGTGTACAGTTGCCGGGGTGGACTCTGTTCACGATCTTCATGTCTGGACATTGACTTCCGGTGTGCATGCCATGACTTGCCATGCTGTCGTGGGGAGAGAGAACAGCCGGCATCAAATATTGGAACAACTCATTGCCGTCTCTCGAGAACAATTCAAGATTCATCACGCAACAATCCAGCTCGAAGATGAGGACCTCTGTCCCAGTGACACGACGTACTGTCATTAGAGCAGCTGACAACTGACAGCTGACAACAGACAATAGACAAGGCAGGAGGTAGGAGATAGGAGTCAGCGCGAAGCGCGCCTTCCAGGGGTCCGGATTTTGAAATTGTTTGGAATTTGGGATTTGGAATTTTGAATTTCCGACGGCCTTCGGCCGGCGGTTGTCTGTTGTCTGTTGTCTATTGTCTGTTGTACACTTCCCTATGCACTTCGTTGGAGTCATTCCGGTTCGCTTCAACTCCTCAAGACTCCCGGGAAAACCTCTCATCGAGATTGCCGGCAAACCCCTGATCCAGTGGGTGTACGAGCGGGTTAGCCAGGTTTCACGCCTGGCTGAAGTCATCGTCGCCACTGAGGATGAACGGGTCTTTCGCAGGGTAAAAGATTTCGGAGGGAAGGCCCTGATGACGGCTTCGGACCACCTGACCGGATCCGACCGGGTGGCCGAAGTGGCGGAATCTGTCCAGGGAGAGGTTTTTGTGAACATTCAGGGGGATGAACCGCTGATGGCAGCGGATACGATTGAGCAGGTCTGTTCTCCTTTTGAGGGGAACTCCCAGGTTCAGATCACGACTGCCCGAATTAAGATCACCGATCCGGCAGAGATCGACAGCCCGGATGTCGTCAAGGTTGTGGTGGATGAGCAGGATCGTGCCCTTTACTTTTCTCGTTCCACCATTCCCTATCCGCGAAAGGCGACTGGCGCTGTTTATAAGCATCTCGGACTTTACGGATATCGTCGGGAATTTCTGCAGACCTTATCCAAGCTGAGGCCTTCCAGACTGGAAAAGATTGAAGCCCTGGAGCAGCTGAGATGGCTGGAAAATGGCATCCCCATTCAGGTTGTCGAGGTGTATCAAGACAGTCTTGGAGTGGACACAGAGGAGGATTTGGAGCGTGTCAGACCCCTATTGGAGAATGAGCCGGAGGGATCACAAGGGAGGTAACCGGAGGAAGGATGTCAACCAAGTTTATTTTCGTGACGGGTGGGGTCTTGAGTTCGCTGGGGAAGGGCCTCGCTTCGGCTTCTATTGGATGTCTCCTGGAGTCGCGGGGCCTAAAGGTTACCTTGCTGAAGCTCGATCCCTATATCAACGTCGATCCGGGGACCATGAGTCCTTTTCAGCACGGTGAGGTTTTTGTCACCGATGATGGCGCTGAAACCGACCTGGATTTGGGGCATTACGAGCGCTTTACCGATCTTCGTTTATCGCGGGCCAACAATTCCACCACCGGAAAGATCTATCAAACCGTTATTGAGAAAGAGCGACGGGGAGACTATCTGGGAACAACGGTGCAGGTGATTCCCCACATCACCAATGAAATCAAGGCCACCATCAAGAGGCTGAGTGAAGACGTGGATGTGGTCATCGTGGAGATCGGAGGAACGGTCGGGGATATTGAAAGTCTCCCCTTTTTGGAAGCTATTCGTCAGATGCGCAATGAGGTGGGTCAGGAGAACTCCGTCTTTATTCATCTCACCCTGGTCCCCTTTATTGAGGGATCGGGAGAGCTGAAAACCAAGCCTACACAGCACTCTGTCAGAGAGCTGCGTGAGATCGGAATTCAGGCTGACATCCTGCTGTGTCGTACGGATCGCCAGTTGCCGCCGGAAATCAAAGACAAGATCGCACTGTTTTGTAATGTTGCTGCCGAAGCGGTTATGACGGCGAAGAACGTTGAGAGCATCTATGAAGTCCCTCTTGTTTTGCACGAAGAAGATCTGGACTCGAGCATCGTGAAACTGCTTCAACTGCCTGAGAGTGAGTGTGATCTGAGCTCGTGGAAGAATTTGGTTGAGGTGATTCGCAATCCGGAGGGCGAGGTGACGGTTGGAATCGTTGGCAAGTATGTGGAGTTTGAGGACTCCTACAAGAGCCTCAATGAAGCTCTGCTGCACGGAGGACTCCCCCATCGCTTGGCCGTCAAGCTGCATTGGGTGGAATCAGAAGGCCTGGTTGGTGAAGATTGGGAAGGTAAACTGAAGGACGTGGACTGTATCCTCGTTCCGGGCGGGTTTGGTACGCGTGGAATCGATGGGATGCTTCGGGGCATTCAATATGCTCGAGTCAACAAAGTCCCCTTTTTGGGCCTCTGTTTGGGGATGCAGTGCGCAGTGATTGAATTTGCCCGGAACGTGTGCTCGCTGGATGCTCATAGCTCGGAGTTTGATAGTTCCACTGCACACCGCGTCATTTATAAACTGCGGGAACTGTTGGGAGTTGGGGACATGGGTGGAACGATGCGGCTGGGAGCTTACCCCTGTGTTTTAGAGAAGGATTCTCTGGCTTTCCGTGTTTACGGAGAAGGAGAGATCTCCGAGCGTCATCGACACCGCTATGAGTTTAACCGGGAGTATGAGGAACTTCTCACCAGTTACGGTCTGAAAATTTCTGGTAACTCCCCTGACAAAAACTTTGTTGAGATCGTGGAGCTCGAGGATCATCCGTGGTTCTTAGCCTGTCAGTTTCATCCCGAATTCAAGTCCAAACCGCTTAAGCCTCATCCGCTCTTTGAGAGCTTTATCAAGGCCGCCGCCGAGTTTAGATTGTCACGAACTGGTGAGAAAATGTCCTCAGTCGTGTCAGAGAGCCCGGTCGGGAAAGTGCGGTAGTGACCAGTCGATTGATGACACCAACGCCCGTGATTTCCCTGGGGAACTGGAAACTTGGTGGCAACAACCCCTTTTTTTTGATTGCCGGTCCCTGTGTGATTGAGAGTGAGGCGCACTGCATGGACATGGCCGGGCGGTTGAAAGAGATCACTTCCGGCCTGAAGATCCCTTTTATTTTCAAGGCCTCATACGACAAAGCCAATCGTACCTCGATCCACTCTTATCGGGGGCCTGGATTGGAGAAGGGCCTGGGAATCCTCCAGCGGGTGAGTCAGGATCTCAAGATTCCTGTGCTCTCCGATGTCCATGAGGTAGCTCAAGTCGAACCAGCGGCCCAGGTGCTGGATGTGCTGCAGATTCCGGCCTTGCTTTCCCGGCAAACCGATTTAATCCTGGCCGCCGCCTCCACCGGAAAGATCGTCAATATCAAGAAGGGCCAGTTTATGGCCCCCGGGGATGTCCAGCATGTTTTGGAGAAGGCCCGCTCGGTGGAAGGCTCTCGAATAATCCTCACAGAGCGAGGCGTGTCCTTCGGATACAATAACCTTGTGTCGGACCTTAGGTCTCTTCCCATCATTCGAGCCCTGGGTGTCCCGGTCGTCTTTGACGCCACCCATAGTGTGCAGCTGCCAGGTGGGGCGGGTGGGGCGAGCGGCGGACAGGCCGAGTTCATTCCTCATCTGGCAAGAGCCGCAGTGGCGGTGGGAACGGACGGCGTTTTTATCGAAGTCCATGATCGACCTGACAAGGCACTCAGTGACGGCGCCAACGCCTTGTTAATCGATGAAGTGAAGAATGTTTTAAGCCAGTTGCAACAAATTGACCGCCTGGTCAAAGACCAGGAGTGAACTTCCAGGTTCCAAGAATCTTCTGTCTTCTGGATTCTGTATTCTGGATTCTTCTTCCGGTCTGTGGTCTGTGGTCTGTGGTCTTAAGAATGTCTCAAGAAACTGGGCGCAGAGTTCTCCAAATTGAAGCGGACGCCATTGCGAGTCTGATCCCGCGGCTGGGCGAAACCTTTGATGGTGCAGTGGAGTTGTTAGCCAACTGCCAGGGGCGGGTGGTGGTCACGGGTATGGGAAAGTCGGGCATTGTCTCTAGAAAAATTGCGGCCACACTGAGCAGCACCGGTACTCCATCGGTTTTTCTTCACCCGGCAGAAGCAGTCCACGGGGATGTGGGGATGCTCGTCTCCGGAGATGTGGTTCTGGCACTTTCCAATAGTGGGGAAACGGAAGAGCTGGTGAAGCTGGTGGAGACCATCAAGCGTTTGGGTATTCCCTTGATCTCAATGGTGGGCAATACCGATTCAACCCTGGCCCAGAACGCGGATGTGGTGCTGGATGTTGGTGTGGACCAGGAAGCCTGTCCCTTTGGGCTGGCGCCTACTGCTTCCACCGCCGCCTCCATGGCTTTGGGCGACGCTTTGGCCCTTTCCCTGTCGGAGAAGAAGGGATTTCATCTGGAGGACTTTGCCCGTCTGCATCCCGGCGGGAGACTGGGCAAGAGGCTGGCCAAGGTGGGAGAGTTGATGCATCAGGGAGAACAAATTCCCAAAGTGACCGTGGAGGCTGGGATGGATGCTGTCATCTATGAGATGTCGCGCAAAGGGCTGGGTGTTACCAGTGTCGTGGAAGACGATGATCGTTTGGTTGGAGTCATCTCAGATGGAGATATACGAAGGTTGCTTCAAACTGAGCGCGAGGAGGTTCTCTCCCGCACCGCAAGTCAGTGCATGACGAAAGATCCTCTGACGATCAGCCAGGATGAGCTGGCCACGGGTGCGCTCCACCTCATGGAGCAGCGAAAGATCACTTCTTTGATGGTCACTGATGCCTCCCGAAGGCTCATCGGCATCATTCACCTGCATGACCTGTGGGGAACGGAGATGTTTTAGATCATGACAACACTACCTGTTCAAGTCGTGGCTAACCTTCAGAAGATCCGCCTGATTTTGTTGGATGTGGACGGCGTATTGACGGACGGGCGAATTGGTCTGCTTCCCGATGGTGGCGAAATCAAGTTCTTTTCAGTTTATGATGGCCTGGCAATTCGACTGGCCGGAAAGGTGGGCTGGGAAGTGGGGTTTCTCAGTGGACGCACCAGTGAAGAGGTCGAGGCTCGAGCCCGCGAGCTGGGTGTTGAACTCCTGGTCCAGGGTTCCAGGGACAAGGTCAAGGATTTTGAGAAGATCTTGAAGGAGCGAAACCTGGAAGCCTCGCAAGTGGCGTATGTCGGAGACGATCTGCCCGACATTCCACTGCTGAAGCGGGTGGGCTTTTCGGCAGCACCGCGCAACGCAGCGGAAGCCGTCAGATATTGCGTGCACTACGTCACCCGTGAAAGAGGCGGCTACGGGGCAGTTCGCGAAGTGGTGGATCTTTTGCTCAAGACCACCGGTAAGTGGGAAAAAGTCATAGAAGAACTGGATCAAACGGGGATCATGATCCCGGGTTGATCCACATTTCCTCTTCACCCTTTTAGTGGATGCACGACCTCCAGAAAGTCAAAGCCGGCAAAATGCTTCGGGTTGCAGGTATAGAGTCTTCTGACACGATGATACCTGAGTGTCGCCGCCAGTTTGAGATCAAAGAGGCGTTTGCCTCTTTGCGGTCCATCGCGAAGTAAGGATTCAATGACTTTAAGGATGGCAGGCTCGTAGGCAATCTTCTGGATGAGAGGGTGGTCCAAATAGATCCGACAGACGTCCCAGGCCTGTTCGGTTGTGAGGGGATTGGGAAGAAGAATCGAATTGGTCAATGCCGCGAAGAGCTCACACAGGGTCTGGTGACAGATAACAAACTCTTCCTCTCCGACAGCCAAGACTCTGGACTCGACAAAGTCTCTGGCGGCCGAGTGTTGAGAGACCGAGCTGTTATGGGCGTAAAGTAGCAGGTTTGTGTCAACTGCGCTGTTCATGGACTCACCACGTGAGCATCCTGGTAGATGGCTCTTCTTAAGTCCTGCTGGCGCGGTTTTCCCAGCTTGAACACGGGCAGCTTCCCGAGCTGTCGTGGCTGGGCGGGTAAACGAGATACATAGGTCTCCAGGCTTTTCCTGAGCAGCTCACCAACTGATATTTTCTGGCTTTTGGCGATGGCTTTGGCGCGTTTGGCTAATGCGTCACTCACACTCACGCTGATGCGCTTCATGAGTATTATGATACATCATCTCCCTGAAAGGGAGTGTGGGGACTCTCCCCAAACTCTCCCTAATCCAGAAGGGGAGCGAGGCAACGCTCGGCTGTGTCCTGGTCGATCCTCCTTCTGCGGGCGTAGTCCTTGACCTGATCGCGGTCGATTTTTCCGACCCCGAAGTAGTGAGACTCCGGATGGGAGAAGTAAAATCCGCACACAGAAGCTGCCGGGTCCATGGCAAAGCTATCGGTCAGGCAAACAGGCAAATGTTTCTCGCCTCCCAACAGTTCAAAGAGCTCAGCTTTCAAGCTGTGCTCGGGACAGGCGGGATAGCCGGGTGCAGGCCGAATGCCCTGGTATCGCTCCTGGATCAGAGCCTGCTTGTCCAGCTGCTCCTCAGACACATAACCCCAAAACTCCTGGCGAACCCTCTGGTGCATTCTCTCCGCAAAGGCTTCGGCCAGGCGGTCCGCCAATGCCTTCACCATAATGCTCTGATAGACATCCTGCTCTGTCTCAAAGGCCGTTACGATTTCTTGAGTCCCAATCCCGCCGGTGACCAGAAAGGCCCCGATATAATCCTTCACCCCTGTTTCTTTGGGTGCGATAAAGTCACTCAAACAGCGATTGGGCCGGCCCGGCTGTTTCTGGATCTGTTGTCTGAGGTTGTGAAGGGTGAGCCGGACCTGTGACCGGGATTCATCGGTGTAAACTTCAATATCGTCGTCCTCCACACTGTTGGCGGGAAAAAATCCAATGACCCCCCTGGCTTCCAGCAGTTTTTCATCCACGATGCGTTGCAGCAAACTTTGGGCATTCTGGTGGAGTTCGGTGGCTTCTTTACCGACCCTTTCATCTTCCAGAATCTGGGGGTAACGTCCGGACAGCTCCCAGACCTTGAAAAAGGGTGACCAGTCGATGTACTGGATCAGCTCTTTCAGAGAATATCGATCAAACCTCTTGATCCCGACCAGTTGAGGAACAGGCGGACTGTAACTGGCCCATTCAATTCTGATTTTGTTCCTGCGTGCTTTCTCCAGAGGATGGAATCGGATCTGCTTCTTTCTTTCTTCGTGCCGCTCACGAATCTGCCTGTATTTGGCGTTGACTTCCTTCGTATAGCGGCCTCTCTCATCACCGAGCAGCTTGGAGACCACCGATACGCTGCGGGAGGCATCGGGAACATAGACTGTTTGACTGTAGTTAGGAGCAATCTTGACTGCTGTGTGAACCTGGGAAGTGGTAGCCCCGCCGATCAGCAGAGGAAGATCAAACCCTTCCCGTGTCATTTCAGAGGCAAGCTGAGCCATATGAGCCAGTGAGGGTGTAATCAGACCGCTCAGCCCGATGATGTCGACTCCTTCTTCTCGAGCGGTCCTCAAAATACGATCAGCCGGCACCATCACCCCGAGATCGAGCACTTCATAGTTATTGCACTCCAGAACCACACCCACAATATTCTTGCCGATGTCATGGACGTCTCCCTTGACGGTGGCCATCAGAATCTTGCCCTTGGAACGGGTGTCCTCTAGTTTGCTCTTGTCCTCTTCGATGAAGGGAAGCAGGTAGGCCACTGCCTTCTTCATCACCCGGGCACTTTTCACCACCTGAGGGAGGAACATCTTTCCCGATCCGAACAAGTCCCCTACGATGTTCATTCCATCCATCAGGGGACCCTCAATCACTTGAATCGGACGAGCATATTGCTGACGAGCCTCCTCCGTATCCTCCACCACATACTCACTGATACCGCTCACCAGCGCATGGGACAGGCGCTCACTGACCGGTTTTTCACGCCAGGCCAGATCCTCTGTCACACTCTTCGATTGACCCACTGCCGACTCTGCTACCTCCAGCAGCCGGTCAGTGGCATCGGGCCGGCGGTTGAGAATGACGTCTTCCACCCGCTCCCGCAGATCCTCAGGAATCTCTTCATACACCGCCAGTTGAGCAGGGTTCACAATGGCCATATCCAGTCCCGCCTGGATGGCGTGGTACAGGAAGACCGAATGCATGGCTTCGCGAACCGCATCGTTGCCGCGGAAGGAGAAGGAGATGTTACTGAGTCCTCCGCTCACCTTCACATGAGGCAGGGTTCTTTTGATTTCCCGGGTGGCCTCAAGGAAGTCGACGGCGTAATTGTTGTGCTCTTCGATTCCAGTCGCCACCGCGAAGATATTGGGATCGACGATGATGTCCTGGGGGGGGAAGCCCACCTTTTCGGTCAGGAGCTGGCAAGCACGAGTGCAGATTTCGACCTTGCGCTCCCGGGTGTCGGCCTGACCCTCGTCGTCAAAAGCCATGACGATCACAGCCGCCCCATAGCGTCGGGCGAGTCGAGCCTGCCGGAGAAACTCTTCCTCCCCCTCCTTGAGACTGATGGAATTCACCACGGACTTCCCCTGCAGGCACTTCAGACCCGCCTCAATGACCTTCCAAT
>JAPUKI010000388.1 GCA_027295745.1 Acidobacteriota bacterium | reverse complement strand
GTCATCAGGCGGCGAGATCCCAGCAGATGGGTACCATTGGTCCAGGTATATTCGAGAGCCGGGACGAAGTGACCGAAACGGCCTTCGATTGACCCCCTGAGCATCAAGTGGCGCGCCCGCGTCAGATCCGGAGAAATAATGGACACACTCCAGGGTCTGGTGTTCTCTATTTCACTGTTCAGGTCATCAAAAGACACGTTCTTCACCAAGAACCGCTGGAGGTGAGAAGGATCTCCTTTCATGGTTTGCACAAAAGTAGCATTCGGCCAGTTCTGAACGAAAAGTCCAGCTCCACCGCGCAAGGTAAAAGGGCGGAGTTGTATGGCTCCGAACAGACGCGGAGAGAAAAACACACCGCCTCTGGATTGATAATCTGCGCGCAGTCCGCCTCTCACCATTGCCTTTCGGGAGCGCAGCAGCTCTCCTTGCACAAAGGCGGCCGCTGCAGTGCTTCTATACTTGACCTGACCATTCCCTCGCGCCACGTACCAGGTGCCCGTGGGAGCCCCAGCAAGTGCGTCCTCATAGTCTTGAAGGGTTTCAAATTGCATGAGACCCAAGATGTTGGGAAGCTCGAAGTCGGAATCGACAGAACGTGAGAGCGTGACTCCCGTACTCCACAAGCGCCCCCTGGAGCTCGAATGGACAACGTTTTTCCAGGTCCAGCTGGTGTTGCGGATGCGGCTATCCGCGATCTTCGGTCCCCCCGCCACAAAGCTGTCCAAGACCTCGATCCCTAAACCTGTGTTGTTGGCCCAAGCATGAGAGTTCCTTTGATTGAAGACAACCCCGCCGCGGTAGATGTGGTGGGTGCCCACCATCTCCAGCGTTGCTCTGGCCTCGCGGGTCGTGAAATCACTGCCCATGCCTGCTTCCAGCAGTGTGAGTCCTCCTACATTTCTGTTGGAACTTTTCACACGGGTTTCATGGAAAGAGAAGTTGGCGCGAACCGTTTCTGATCTGGAATAGTAAGTGCTGAAGTCAGCCGAACCCGTGGAATCGGTGGTGGGGGCCAGTAAAGAAGCTCCCGAGCCCGGTCCGTCTTGCAGGGTGGTCGCCACAATCGGTTGATCTCGTCGAAAGGATCCAAGACTGGCATGCATTGAAAACGTGAGAGGCAATCGGGGTATGGGACCGCTGAGCCCCAGATTTGTGGACCGCGATGTGGCATCGCTATCGGATGCCAAAGCATTACCCCCTCCCAATCCCAGGGAAGCTCCGCTGAAATTGAAACGCAGCTGCCGGTCGGGGCTTTTGGTTGTTATCTCAATATGGTTCCGGTCGCTTTCCGCATATTCAGCGGAAAAGGGATCCCGGTTCACAGTAATCTGTGCAATGGCTGCGGCTGGAGGCAAGGAGCTACTGGGTAACCCATCTACATAAATCCGATCCTTTCCCAGGGTGACCCCAGCCAGGGCTTTGGCGTAGCGAATGAGGTCCGCCGTGTTGTTGGAAATGCGCTTCAGCTCGAGTTCTGAGAGAGTGACCGAACTGAGTGTCGTTGAGATCCCCTCCTCCTGTTCCTCAAACACGTCAATGACGTGCTCAACTGTGCTCAAGCGGAGCTCAATCACCCAGGGGTCGGGAGCCTCAGTGACGACTCTCTGGAAAGATGCGAAACCCGGGTAGGTAACAGACAGGGTGCAGCTTTCACCTTCCTGTGGCTGATGGAAACTGATCCGACCTTGAGCATCACTCCAGGCGGCTTCCGAAATCTGTCCACAGGTGAGAACGGCCTTTGCACCCACCAGGAGGCGTCCCTGAGGATCGACAACGATTCCAGCGGGACTTCCTCCCCAGCCGGAAAGCGCAAAGCTGAAGACGAGTAGAGTTATCAGGCTTACTGGCACCCTCCAGTGTTGACATTGAAGGTGCTAAATCCGTTACATTGACACCATGACGTCATTGCCGCGATGGCCGCGTTACATCCAGAACTGAAAGGAAAGCAGGCCGCATTCACCTGGGCTGCAGGAGAACTTCCGCAACTGCCACCGGAATCTCCAGTGCTGCCAAAATTAGTCCAATCAATTTTCGAGGCAGCATACGCCCCACCAGCTCCCACAACCGCAACGGTGCCAATGACAATGGGGACGGTGGCAGAGCTACCCCCTCCTCCTAAGTTTGCCTGCTGGTCTTCCCTTTGCTGATCTCTTTGGTCAGCAAGTTGGCACTCCTGAATGACCTCTCCGAGTCCAAACAACTTGCTTTCCATCTCCCGCCGAGCATAGGTTATCCTCTCGAGGTTCTGTAGGGCCTGATTGCGAACACTATCACTAATATAACCCTTTCCTGTTGCAACGCTATAGCCGATGGAAAACATGGCCGCTTTGAAGGCCAATTCACCAGCAGGTCCAAAGAAGCTCTTTGCCAACAATTTTCCTGATTCGGAAAGAATCTCATCAGAAAGCTCGGTCTTCTTGATAAACTTTTTCCAGCTTTCGAGATCCTGGGAAAGGTCACGACTTTCGTTCTGCATCTCGATTCCATACTCTGCACCGGCTTTTGCAGACTTTTCCAGTTTGTCGAAGTTCATAGCGATCTCTTTGACGTGTTCTGCAGACTCCCGTATCGCTTGGTTATATTTCCCGGGAACTCTTCTCAGGGCTTTGTCAACCATATTCTTCGAACTCTTTAAACCCGTCCCAAAACTCATGAGTTCGCTCAGAGCGGTCTTGAGGACGAGGTCTTGTACTTCCTTGTCCGCTGCCAGGCGGTCGGATTCGGAGCTCCTGATCAGGTCCTGCGCCCGTCTTATTGTCATCTGGTAGGCAGTGTCAGTTTTCATTTTTTCCAACGTTGCAGACAACCGGTCATGACTGGCCTGACTTTCCTGACAATATTCGGGGGCCAGTCCTCCCCTCTCTTCCTCGCGCAAGAGACCTGGCGTGTCTCCGTCGATTCGCACTTGTGCCGCGGCAGACGCGCTCGTCAGCACAATCAACGTTACTCCTACCAGTAGTGCTCTCATCATGTGACTGAAATAAACCATCTGAGACCCTCCTTTTGTGGAACCTCCAGGCAGGAGGTTGCAGTGGTGTGACTTGACTCTTGAGGCTTTGCCAACATACGCCTCCAAGCAAGTTTCGCTCCAGAGAGCGGAAGAGTACCGCTGCCATTTGCCTCAGAAGCCCGTAGTTCTGGGATTGTCCAGGGAATTCGAGAATCAGCTGGGGAAGTGGGAAACTTGGAGCTCGCCAACAAATGTCAACCGTGGCTGACAAATCGAACCCGCTGTAGACAGAAAAGAAACTGGGAAAATCGGTTTAGGGGGACCACCAGAACGACGTCTTGACCACGAAGAAGTTGTTTCCCGGCGCGGATAGGGAGCGGAAGGGATCCAGCAGTCCGATGCGATCACCGATCGATTCCCTCTCTCTTCGGTCTTGCTCCCACACCACAAACAAGGTGCTTCCCAGACGCCATTCCCAGCGCAGCACCACGTTGGCCCGAAAGGAGTGGACGTTGAAATCGGGGTTACGCA
>JAPUKI010000387.1 GCA_027295745.1 Acidobacteriota bacterium | reverse complement strand
GGATGGACGCTATCAGACCGCTAAGGGTCTCATGGCTGATCTACGACAGCTCAACCTCGATACGGCTGCCGGGTCAGCGGTCAGCGCTGCTGCAGCTTTCGGGACTGGAGAACCCAGGAGGAGCAGGGGCTGGGCAAAGGTCGCTGTGGGGGCACTCCTGGCATTGGTGATAACGCTTGCGGGTTTGTGGTACTGGGATATTTTGAACGACAGGGAATCAGGACTTGCCGAATTCCCACTTTCTGAGGGTGCTGGAGAGCGAATTACGTTGGCGGTCTTGCCCTTCTATGCTGTGAATGTACCCGAGGAGATCGGGTTTTTAAGCGTCGGTCTTCCCGACGCGATCATTGCTCGACTTGCCAATGCTGAGCAGTTGCGAACACGTCCCACCAACGCAATCCTGCAGTACGAAAATCGAAGCGAGGACCTTCAGGAAGTCGGACAAGCCCTTGAAAGTGAGTACCTTTTGACAGGTACCATACAGAAAGCAGGGGAACGCTTCCGTGTGACGGTGCAGCTGGTGCGCACAAGCGACGGATTGCCCGTATGGGGTGAACACTTCGACAAGCTGGTCTCAGATTTACTCGACCTGCAGGATTCCATTTCTCAGCAAGTCGTCGCAGCCCTCGAAATCAATCTGACCGCTTCTGAGCAGGAACGAGTCTATAAACGCCACACCCAGAATGCGGAGGCCTACGAACTCTATTTGCAGGGACGCTCGCACCTGGTACGCCGAAACCGGGAAGAGACACTCGCCGCCGTGAAGGCCCTCGAAGGCGCACTGGAGTACGATCCGAACAATGCACTTGCACACGCCGGCCTGGCCATGGCCAGTGTCCAGATGCTCCGCTTCGCTGCCGAGAGCGAGGTGGAGAGTTGGGGGGAACGAGCCGAAAGGCAAGCAGCCCGCGCACTGGAACTGGATCCAGGTCTTGCACAAGGCCATGAGGCGTTGGCAGCACTTTACCGCCATAAGGAATTTGAGTGGGACAAGACGATCGAAGAAAGCCGCCGGACATTGGAAGCAAATCCCAACCTGGATATGCCTCACTTCTATCTCGCAAGCGCATTTTACCACCTGGGTTTGTTGGAAATGGTTGATGGGGAATTGCGGCAGGGACAGGAAGTCAATCCGACCAATACGTTCGACGTGCTTCGCACGCGGGGAGTCACGGCCCTATTGAGCGGAAAGTTTGATGAAGCAGTGGCGCTTTTGGAGGAAGTACAACACATGAGTAGCAGGCCCTTGTCGGATCCCTATCTGGCCCAAGCTTATTTCTACCGAGGTGAAGGGGAGCGAGCCGAGAAAATGCTGACCCAATTATTCAGTGGGAGGAGCGCTCAGGCCAGGCGACGTGGGCAAGCAATTCTGGCCAGTTTCCTGGCCGCACGTGGCCAGAAAGTGGAGGCGCAAGAGCTTGTTCTCGAGGTGACCGAGGGTACTTATATGGACCACCACGTGGCCTACAGTTTAGGAGTGGCCTACGCTCAGTTGGGCGATCACGGCAAGGCTTTGGAGTGGTTGACGAATTCAGCCGAGACCGGTTTTCCTTGCTATCCATGGCATGTCAATGATCATTTGCTTGAGCCGCTGCACGACGATGCTGAGTATCAGGTTTTGCTGACCAAGTTACGTCAGTCGTGGGAATCAGCCAAGGTGCGCTATGCTCTCTAGCCCGGATTATGCATAAATCGGGCTAGTACATTCCCACCGTTTCCCCCACTTTTTCCCCACCCTTGGATGCTAGATTGAAGACGGGGAGCCCATGGACACTGATCCCGTCGACTCTGGTTTGAAAAGATGTCCCAAGTGCGGATTTGAGGAGTCTGCCGAGAGCCTGGAATGCCGCCGCTGCGGCGTCATCTTTTCCAAGCTGGGACAGATGGCCGAACCCCCTGAGAACGACAGCACCTCACTGGAGACCCGCATTGCCTCAGCAGAGGAATGGGAAGCCGAGGCCTACACCGATACCCACACCGACACTTACACGCCCCCTTACGCTGAGAGCGACAGCCTTCTCATTCGAGCCTGGCAGCGTGCTTTCACCGTTCCTGAAAGGACCCATCTGGGCCTGATCGTCGCCTGCGGCATTCTCTGGCTGGCCCTGCTGGTTCTGGGCTGGAGCTTCCTCACCATGAGTATCGAACGCTCCCAGAGGTCGCCCTCCTTCACTCATTTCATTATCTACAACGTGAACCTCGTCTTTCACGAGGCTGGACACGTGATCTTCATTCCGTTGGGGCGCTTCATGACCATTCTGGGTGGATCTCTTCTTCAGGTACTGGTGCCCCTACTATGCACGGTTGTTTTTTTGACCCGATACCTGGATCCCTTCGCGGCATCGGTGACACTCTGGTGGACCGGTCAAAGCCTGATTGATCTTGGACCCTACATCAACGACGCTCGTGCTCAACAGATGGTCTTGCTGGGAGGGTTTTCCGGACAGGATCGGCCCGGATATCATGACTGGAACAATCTCTTGGGTCAACTGGGGTGGCTGAGCTTTGATCATACCCTGGCCAACTTGGTTCACTACGCAGGATCCGCTCTCATCATTCTTTCACTACTGTGGGGTCTGTATCTGTTGTGGAGTCAATATTCCCAGCTGACCACAGAACGCAGACCGCTGACAGGCTGACAGCCGTCAGCGAAAAGCCAAATCCCAAATCCCAGATTTCAAACCTGACCTGGAACCTGGAACGCGCGCAAAGCGCGCTCTCGGCGCTTGTTTCTTAGGGGGCAGGGTTTGATCATGGCTGGCAAATCTTTCTTTAAGCCGGGGTGGGAAGTGCAACACAAAAGCAAGATGCAGGTGGCCGTTCTACTGATGACCCTGCTGGCAGTGACGGCTTGTGCAAGAGAACCGGATCTTGAGGCGGGCCCGATTCGATGGAAGGCCCAAGCCGGAATGCCCGCCAACAGCTGGTCTTACGAATACCAGTTTTCCAAGTTTGCTGAATTGGTCAACGAGAGGAGTGGTGGACGGCTGGTCATAGAGGTTTTTCCTCCCGGCACCATTGTGGATGCCTATGAGCAGTTTGGCGCAGTCCAAAGGAAAGCCATTGAAGTGGGAATGGGTGTGGGGGGCTATAACCTGAAGCAGATTCCTGAGGCCTACATTGAACAGGGGTTGTTCGGTGTTTTTTCGGAGCTTGAGGATTTCGTGGA
>JAPUKI010000386.1 GCA_027295745.1 Acidobacteriota bacterium | reverse complement strand
CATCGCATCCGTGAGGTGTTCTCCAAGGTTTTTGGCCGGTCTCCTGAGGATCTGGGGATGCACATGGTCTACGATGTGTCCCACAATACCGCCAAGCTGGAAAGTCATAAGGTCAATGGCGTGGAAAAGCAACTCCTGGTGCATCGTAAAGGAGCTACTCGAGCCTTTGGTCCAGGAATGGAGGGCATCCCTGAGCGCTACAAGGAGGTCGGACAACCAGTCATCGTGGGTGGCAGTATGGAGACGGGATCGTACCTGTTAGTCGGTACTGCCAGTGGCGGAGAAACCTTCTTCAGCACGGCACATGGAAGTGGCCGCACCATGAGTCGAACAAAGGCACGCAAGCTCTGGAGGGGGGAAGAGCTGCAGCGCGAGATGGAAGCCCGTGGAATCTATGTGCGCACTGCCTCCTGGAGAGGGCTCGCCGAAGAAGCGGGGGGTGCTTACAAGGACATTGAAGAAGTCATTGAAGCAACCGAATTGGCCGGCATTAGCAAGCGTGTGGTGCGATTGAGTCCCATCGGAAACATCAAGGGATAGGAATATGGCCGTACGGACTCCCATAAGCTTGATCACCGGTTTTCTGGGAAGCGGGAAGACCACTTTACTGCAACACATTTTGAGTAGTGTTCACAGGAAGATGGCGATTCTCATGAATGAATTTGGAGAAATCTCAATCGATGGTCTGATCATTGAAGGGGAAAACATTAGCATGGTGGAGTTGGAGGGAGGATGCGTCTGCTGTTCTCTGTTAGGAGAGTTTGAAGCGGCTGTTGAGGAGATCATGGATACCGTGGACCCGGAGATCATCGTTGTGGAAACCACCGGTGTGGCTGAGCCGGAGGCTCTGGTTTTTGACATTCAGGAGGGCTTGCCCCAGGTTCGACTGGACGGAGTGATCACGATAGTCGATGCACCTGCCATGGTCCAATATCCTCAACTGGGGCATACCACCCGAATGCAGATCGAGGAAGCAGACACTCTTCTTCTGAATAAGGTCGATCTTGCCTCCCATGAAGATCTTGAAAAGCTGGAGGAGAAATTGCGCCAGCTGAACCGGCAAGCTTCCATCGTGCGCACCGAGCGCTGTCGGGTTGACCCTGACCTCTTGTTTGGAATTGCGCGGGAGCGCGAGCTCAATCCTCCCCAACATCTGCATCAGACGGAATTTGATTCTTTCAGCTATAGCACCCCAGCTGTCATCGACCGGAACTGTTTCGAGCAGTTTGTGCAGGGTTTAAGTCCAGCGGTGTATCGTGCCAAAGGGTTTGTGAGATTTTCAGAGGGAACCTTTCTGTTCAATTTTGTAGCAGGTCGTTGGGAGTTGGAGCCCATCCTGGTGAGAAAAAGTATCCTGATCTTTGTAGGGAAGGGTCTCCAGTCTCAGAAGCCTCAGATTCTCGAAACCCTGAAAAAATGTGAGAGGACGTGAGTTCGTGCGACAGCACGAAACCACAAACCCCAATGCCCTACCGATTCCTGGAAGACATTGCCACGGCCGACATCGCTTTTGAAGCATGGGGGGAGACTTTGGAGGAGATGTTCACTGCCGCCGCCGAGGCGACCATGAATGTGATGATCGAGTCTCTTGACTCAATTGTGCCGCGCGAACCTCGGGAGTTCCATCTGGAGAATGCGGCTCTCGACATGCTTCTCTTTGATTTTCTCCAGGAACTGATCTTTTTTAAGGATTCCGAGAGACTGCTGTTAAGGGTTAGGGAGATCAGGCTGGAGAAAAAAGACGGCAACTACAGGTTGGCAGCCCTGACCCAGGGTGAACCGCTTGACCCAGACCGCCATGAGCAGCGGGTGGATGTGAAAGCCGTCACATTGCACCAGTTCTGCCTGGAGAAGACCGATCAAGGTTGGATGACCCGGATCATTCTCGATATTTAAGTGCTCCCTTCCATAAATACGGTGATATTTGCGGAGGGACGGGCCCATCTCTTTGTTACTCCTCCTCGCCGATGTCTCGACATCGACTCGTCGTCGCGCCTCGATCTGGGCTCCGTCGCGCTCGCAACAAACATCACCGTATTTATGGAAGTGAGCACTAAGTCTCTGACCCCGAGGGCAGTAGAAAAGCGGGTAGGACCCCGGGTGAACACAGCAGGATGACCCCCAGAAGAATTGTCTGAAGACCGAAGATGTCACTGAGAAACCCTACCAAGACGATGATAAATCCGCCCACGCCCCAGGCGAAGCCCATCATCAGTGCCGACACGGTACTGGCGAATTCCGGAATCAGTCTCTGGGCCATGACCACATTGACTGGATTCGAGAAGAGCAGAAATGCTCCTGCCAAGGTACACAAGACAATCGACACGGGGCCGGTTGTCAAGAGAAAGCCGAGTGCGAAAGGAACGTAACCGATCAGGGAAACAGCAATGACCAGCTTACCTCCTAACCGATCGGCCAGAATTCCACCCCACAGTCCCGAGATTGCTCCAGCCAGCAGAAAAAGCGTCAGGGATAGAGCGCCCTCCATTTTACTGTGACCCCGCATGGTCAGGTATAAGGGAAGAAAGGCCACGAACACCAGGTGATTGATCGAGCGAACGACTACCAGAGAATAGTGGATCAACAGTAGCCGGCGCTTTTCCATCAGGCGTTCTCTGAGGCGAATCGGCCTGACTTGCTCTTCCACTTTTTGAAGTGAGGGTCCATAGACCAACAGGTAGGCGCTCATCAGAACACCCGGCACTGCTGCCCAGTAACTGTTTTCGAGACCAGCTAAGGTGATGACACTCGTAATATAGACAGGACCGATCGAGTACCCTACCATCCCGCCAGTAATGAAGACTGCCATAGAATATCCATGACGTCGGGTACCAACTTGAGCAGTGACGGCTGCCCCTTGGGGATGAAAGGAGGCGATCCCAACGCCTCCCAGAATGACAAGGAGCAACAGGGAGCTGAAGCTGGGAGCCATCCCCATGGAACAGATAAAGACGCCTGCCACGGCCGGGCCCAGGGCGGCGAATGCCTTGTGTCGGAGGCGGTCTGCCAGATATCCATAAAGGGGTTGCATGAGGGAACTGGAAAAGACCAGGGCCCCCCCCAGAATTCCCGCCTGAGACAATGAGAGATTTAATTTGTCGTGGAGAAAGGGGAGAAAAGCCCCCAGCATACTGGCGTAGGCATCAATGAGAAAGTGGCCAGCAGAAAGTCTCAGAATGGATTTGTGAATGTTCATTTCGAAAGAAGGAGTATTGTCACACAGTGTTGCCGCTTCCCCAAACTTCCCCCTATCAAGATAGAATATCTCCGTGAAACTCGCTGATTTCGACTACCATCTTCCTCCTGAGCTCATTGCCCAGTATCCTTGTGAAAAGCGGGACCAGTCTCGCTTGATGGTGGTCGATCGAGTCTCTCAAAGTCTCGAGCATCATCGCTTCCGAGATCTACCACGCTTCCTTTCATCGCGGGATTTGCTCGTTCTGAATAACACCCGAGTGATTCCAGCCCGCCTCTATGCGTATCGAGAAGGCCGGCAGGAGAAAATAGAAGTCCTGTTGCTTTCCTCTCTTGAAGGGGATGTGTGGGAAGCTCTCATCAAACCGGGTAAGAAGGCCCGGCCGGGCGTTCGTTTGGTTTTCCAATCGGGTGAATTTGAAGCTGAGGTTCTTGGCGCTCCCGATTCAGCGGTGCGTCGGCTGCGCTTCGAGTATTCTGGAGAGTTCTGGGAGTGGATCGAAAGACTGGGTCAGACGCCTCTTCCCCCTTATATCAGTCGCCAGTCAACTACAGATGATCGAGAGCGATACCAAACGGTTTTTGCCAGCGTTTCTGGATCTGTGGCAGCGCCCACGGCTGGGCTTCACTTGACACGGGAGTTGTTGGAGGAAACCTCCCATTGCAAGATTACCTTGCATGTCGGTTATGGGACCTTCAAACCGGTTTCGGTGGAGAGTGTCAAGGACCATCAGATGGATTTTGAATACTATGAGGTCGGTTCAGAAGCGGCCACGCGGATCGCAGAGATTCCAAGGAATGGCCGTGTGATCGCGGTGGGGACAACCACGACTCGTGCCCTGGAGCATGTCTTTTCCAAGCATCAGCAAATTACGCCCGATCGCGGTTGGACCGATCTTTTTATCTCCCCGGGGTTTGATTTCAAAGTGATCAGAGGTCTCATCACCAACTTTCACCTCCCCAGATCCACTCTCCTCCTCCTGGTCTCGGCTTTCGCGGGAAGAAAGCTGGTACAAAAATGTTACCGGGAGGCCATTGTGCGGGGCTATCGTTTCTACAGCTATGGAGACGCGATGTTGATTTTGTAGGCAGGAGTCAGGAGTCAGGAGAGAGGAGAAAGGCTTGCAATCTGGAACTTGAAGGCTGGAACCTGGAATTTGAAACCTCCTACCTCCTGTCTCCTGCCTCCTCTCCCCTCTCAGGTAATCATCGCAAACTCAAACTCGGTGACGTTCTTGAAGGCCTCTTGCATATGCTCTTTGATCTTTGCAACCAGAGTTTTCTCGTTCAAGCGGATGGCTTCTCGGCTAACGCCAAATTGAGCTGCAATGTCCTGTAAGGTTCGCGGCGTTTCAGCAATTAAGCGCTCGTACAGGATGACCCTTTCTCGTTCCTTCAATGCTCGGGAGAACTCTTGAATTTCTTGATGAAACAGCTCCTTGAGTTCTCCCCGAGCCAGCTGATCGTCTACCATCTCTTCGGTGGCCGTCAGGGTGTCCATATACCGGAGGGACTGGTTCTCACCAACAGAAGCATCCAGACTTAAATCACTGGATTCAATGGTATGTTCTATTGCACGCACCTCTTCGGGGCTGACATTCAGCCGTTGAGCGATTAAGGCGGGAGTAGGGTCGATTCCCTGTAAGCGCAGTTTCTCTTTCTCTTTTCGTAGGTTAAAAAATAACTTTCTTCTTTCATTGGTTGTCCCTACTCGCACGATCCGGAAGTTGTCCAGGATGAACTTGAGAATATAAGCTTTGATCCACCAGCTGGCATAGGTCGGCAGCCGGGCTTCTCGGTAGGGATCGAAGCGTTTCACAGCTTCCATCAAACCGATGTTCCCTTCCTGGATAAGATCCATCGCGTTCGCATAAACTCGGTTATACAGCCTCGCGATCTGAACCACCATCCGAAGGTTAGATGTGATGAGGCGATAAGCTGCTTGCTGATCACCTTGCTTGCGGTACAGGACCGCCAGGCGATGCTCTTCCTCGGCCGTAAGAGGTTCAAATCTGCTGATTTCCAGCAAGTATCTGCGCACCGGGTCAAGCTTGGCGAGCTTGTCTCGTGCCTCAGGGGACAGCTGTTCGGATGCTGGCTTCTCGCTCTTTGGCTCAAGGAGCGCTTCAATGCTCTCCTCATTGGGTTCCAGCTTTTTCTCAGACCTTTTCTTACTCATGCGTTGGCCTTATCAATGCACCGTTTTCGTCTTTTGCGTCATGAAGTCCATCAGAATATAGCTGGCAAGATTCAGGGTGGTCGTGAAGTAGGCCTTTCCACGGCAAATCTGTGAAACTTTCTTAACAAAATCCACTAGATAATAGTCTCTGGCCAGCATAAAGGTATTGATCAGAATACCCGCCCTTCGGCAGTTGGCCACTTCTCTATACGTCTTTTGCAAGATCATGGGATCCAAACCAAACGAGTTCCGGTAAATCCGCCCATTTGGGAGAGTGATTGCTGAAGGTTTGCCGTCCGTGATCATGATGATCTGACGCATATCTTTCTTCTGGCTCAGGAGAATGCGGCGCGAGAGACGAAGGCCCTCGCAGGTATTGGTGTGGTAAGGACCGACTTTCACAGAGGCAAGCTTGGCCAAAGGGATTTCCTCTGCAGAATCATGGAAAAGAACCACGTGGAGAGAGTCTCCCAGGAAGTGGCTGCGAATGAGATGCGCCAGTGCCAGTGCCACCTTTTTGGCCGGGGTGAAGCGGTCCCCATCATAGAGGATCATGCTGTGACTGCAGTCCAACAACAAGACGGTAGCACAGGAACTGTGATAGTCGGTTTGGTAAACCATCAAGTCCGAATATTCCAGGGTAAAGGGCAGCTCCAATCCTTCCCGTTTGACGGCCTCCAGAAGGGTGGCACTGATATCCAAATTGAGAGTATCGCCAAACTCGTAGGGTCGGCTGTGAGCGTCTGATTGTACGCCGGTGGAAAGCTGATGTGTGTGGTGGCGACCAAAGCTGCTTCGACCGAGTGTACTCATCAGTTCGCGTAAAGTCTTGTAGCCCAGGAAATCAAGACTTTTCTCCGTGAGCTCGAACCGGATGTGTTTGACGGGATCCTCCTCGCTTCCCTCTCCTGGTTGAGGAGCCTGGTCCCAACCTCCTTCTGAAGCATGGATATAGTTTTCGTCAATCAAACGCTGGATCAACTGATCGAAGAAGTCCTGGATGTCGCTGGGCAGCTGGCTCTCCGGAAAATCGTCTACATAACCCTCCAGGGCTGTGCGCCATTCTGGCGGCAAGCGTTCGTCCTGAGAGAGCGACTCAGCCAGGACCCGATAGAGGTTCTGCAGTGTTGGAACGAAGTGAGAGCTGCGCTGAAAAGGAGAATCAAAACCGCTTTCCAGAAAAAACCCCTTGAGCTGGTTTATCAGCTCTTCCAGGTCAATCTCATCCAGAGGATGGGGGATGTATTTCGTATAACGGAATCGACTCATGGTTCCGGTGGATGAACCTCAGTTGAACGACTTTTTGGGGAGAGGATAATCTCCCAACAATTCATTGTCCTGTTCTGCCGCCTCCCTAAAGTAGCCGCGCTCCTGGTTGCGACTCAGTTTCTTCTGGGCGTGAAGACCTTCCAAGATGAACTCAAAGAGCGAAACAGCGGTGGCCAGATCGCTTTTTGGGGAAACTCCCAACTTCTCCAAGGTTTCCTCCAGCCCCTGGATCGATTTCACTTTCTGGAAATATTCCTGAGAGGGGGTTTGGTCGCTGACTTGCACTTCACCTCCCAGGTCGAACCACTGCACAATCTGATCGAAATTCTGATTCGGAAAATGTCGCTCAAAAGCGCTCAAGACTGATGACTGGATCAGTTGGATGGCGATCTTTTCAGCCCCTTTCAATTCTCCTTCGTACTCCAGTTCCAGCTTTCCGGTGATGGCTGGCAGGGAAGCATAAACGTCAGAAGGGCGGGGCACCACCTGGTCTTCCTGGGCACTCAGCGCCCGCTGTTCGGCATTACTGACAGTGACTTCGAGGCAAGAGATGGGCAAGCGCTGGCTGATACCAGAGCGTTGGTCGATCCGCTGATCCCGACGACCTTGGAAAGCGATCCCTTCGATGATTTCGGTAATGAATTCAGGCGTCACGATTTTGCTTGAGCGGTTTCGCTCCAGCCAGGATTCCTGCAGGGTAATTCGGATTCCATCTTCGATAGTATAAGGATAATGAGTTTTTACCTCTGATCCGATGCGATCTTTCAAAGGGGTAATAATTCTTCCCCGCGCAGTGTAATCCTCTGGGTTGGCTGAAAAGACCATGAAAATATCGAGGGGTAATCGAATGGGGAAGCCTTTGATTTGTACATCTCCCTCTTGCATGATGTTGAAAAGCCCGACTTGAATCTTGGGTGCCAGATCAGGCAGTTCGTTCATGACAAAAATTCCCCGGTGGGCTCGAGGCAAGAGCCCGAAATGGATGTTCTCGTGAGCAGAAAGGTCTCTGCCGTGTTTAGCAGCTTTGATGGGATCCAGGTCACCAATGATGTCAGCGATGGTGACGTCAGGTGTGGCCAGCTTTTCCACAAAACGCTTGTCTCGCGGAAGAAAGGTGATCGGTAAGTCATCTGCTTCCTCCTGAATCCGTTTTTTGCAAATCGCGCAAATCGGGAAGAAGGGGTCATCATTGATCTCACAGCCTGCCACGCAGGCGATTTCCTCCTCAAGGAAATCCGTGAGCGCCCGCAGAATACGGCTTTTAGCTTGCCCGCGCAATCCCAGGATAATGAGGTTATGTTTGGAAAGCAGCGCATTGATAAGGCCCGGGATGACCGAATCATCGTAACCGATAATGCCCGGAAAGAGTGGCTCTTTGCTGGCGAGTTTGCTAATCAGATTTTCGCGGATCTCATCTCTTATGGATCGATAGTTGGACGGCTCTCCATGTTGCTGTTTTAATTCTCCGAGTGTTCTTGGCTTCATGTGTAGGGGTGAAAAAGGATAACACACGGCCCAGGATCTTGTGTGAGAAATGCGAACTAAAGATCCAACATGCTGATAATTGTGTCCTTGTCGGGTGGGACCACAATGGGTTCGTTGGCGAAAGTGGAGGTCAGCTTTCCCGATTTCTTCATAAGTCGGTTTTCGTAAGTGGCATGTTGATAGAGGTTGTCCAGGTGGTAGTTGACGGTGTACTCTGGATCCTTCAACTGGTGACCTGTCAAGATCGCCACCACATCTTCGTCAGGATCGAGGCTGACTTCGTGGTCCAGGCTCTGGCCGAGTTCCATAAGCCTTTTCAGACCGGCGACCGTAGTGGCGGAGGCCGGTTCGCACCCGATTCCATCACGCCCTAGAACTGCCTTGGCGTCGGCAATTTCCTGCTCGCTCACCACATCACACCAACCATCGGTGAATTGCAGAGCACGCACTGCCTTCTTCCAACTGATGGGTCTCCCGATCTTTATGGCGCTGGCCAGGGTCCAGGCATTCTTGACGGGAACCAGATCCCGGGAACTGGTCAGCAGTGTCCTATAAAGCGGGTCAGCACCACTGGCCTGAATGATGGAGAGCCGCGGAACCTTGTCGATAAAGCCCAGTTCCTTCAACTCCATGAGGGCCTTTCCGTATGAAGAGCTGTTGCCCAGATTACCTCCTGGCACCACGATTCGATCTGGAATCTTCCAGTCCAGTTGATCAAAGAGCTCCATCATGACCGTTTGTTGGCCTTCCAGACGAAAAGGGTTAATCGAATTCATCAGATAAAGATCGGTCTCTCCTGAAAGTTCCTGGACCAGATCCATAGCGACGTCAAAATCCCCCTGAATCTGCAGGGTGAGGGCACCGAAATCCATAGATTGGGACAATTTCCCGAAAGCGATCTGCCCCTCGGGAATAAAGACGACGGCACGCAGATTGGCCCGGGCACAGAAAGCCGCCATAGAGGCCGCAGTATTGCCGGTCGAGGCGCAGGCCACGACCCTCGAGCCCAGTTTTTTCGCTTGAGTCACTGCTACCGTCATACCGTAGTCTTTAAAGGAGCCTGTCGGATTCCAGCCCAGATGCTTGACCCGGAGGCGCTTGAGGCCAACATATTCAGCACAGCGGGGTGTCTCGAGGACCGGATTGTTCCCTTCTCCCATCGTGACAACATGGATCAGGTCTTCTTCGAGAAAAGGCAGGAATTCTCGATAGCGCCACACGCCACTGATATCCAGCGGATCGTTTGAAGCACGTCGCTGCCGAAACAGCTTTTTGAGTTTCGGGACGTCAATGCTTGAATAATTCTTGACAACGTCCAGAAGATCAGAGCAGTCAGGACACTGGTAAAGCTTCCGACTGATATCGAATTCCTTTTGGCAAGACTGATTGATGCAACGAAACCAGAAAGGGGGATCAGACAGGCATGCTTCCTGACGCTTAGTCATCGGCTAGGAGCGGGCGAAATTGTTCGATCATGGCGGGAGAATCCCAGTCAAAGGATCCAATCTGTCGAAGGGCAAGGCGTTCCTGACTGTCTATAATAAAGGTGGTTGGCAGTGCCATAACCTCAAATCGCAGGGCGAGAATATCCTCGGGATCCAGCAAAATCGAGAACGGATAGGGGTGATCCTCGAGAAAGTCACGAACAACTTCAGGGTCCTCGCTTGAGACTGCCACCATGGTGAGCCCCTCGTCAGAGAATTCCTGGTAAAGAGAAGCCATTGCAGGCATTTCCTCGAGGCAAGGTAAACACCAAGTTGCCCACATGTTCAGAAACACAACTTGGGAGTCAGCATTGGGATTGATCAGAGGAACATCCTCGCCCTCAACTGTTTTAAACATGCCTGACAGATCCATCGTTTGACGGTCCTGGGTCGGCAGCCACTCCCTAACAGTTCCCGGAGGCTCAAAGGTCTCCGCACATCCTAGAATGAGCAGGAATCCCAGGATTAGTGGTGCCATCCTGCGGAGAAAACTCACCTTGTACACCATCATCTGTTGTACCTTCGAACCTTGCCCACTCGATTCTAGCACAGTTGTTAGTCCCCGAAGGAAATCCCAATCGCTTTGGCGGCATGCACGTATTCCCCCTCAGGATCGACCAGGCGCTGACGAGCGATAGCATCTTTAATGGGCACCGCTTCAACCTTGCCACATTTGAGGGCAACCATCTGTCCGAACCTCTCCTGAGAAGCCAGTTCAACTGCCGCAACACCGAAACGAGTTCCTAACAGGCGATCAAACGGGCTGGGACTCCCACCACGCTGCAAGTGTCCCAGCACCAGAACGCGAGTATCGACTCCAGTCCGTTCCTGGATCATTTCGCCCACCACGAATCCAACACCTCCCAGCTTACCAGAGAGATTTTCCTCAGCGCGTTGGCGGTAAAGCGGGGTTCCACCGGAGGAAGCAGCAGCTTCGGCGACCACCACGATGCTAAAGCGGCGCCCATTCCTGGCGCGCTGTTGAATTTTCTCGCAAACCTTTTCAATATCGAAAGGAATCTCAGGAATCAGGATGACATCCGCTCCACCCGAAATCCCGGCTTCCAAAGCAATCCATCCTGCATTTCGACCCATGAGCTCCACCACCATGACGCGATCATGGCTCTCAGCGGTGGTGTGGATTTTGTCAATGGCATCGGTAGCGGTGTGCAGTGCAGTGTCGAAGCCGAAGGTAATCTCGGTGGCCAACAGGTCCTTGTCGATGGTCTTCGGCACTCCAATGACGGGCAGTCCTGCTTGGAAGAATTCATAAGCGATGGACAGCGTACCATCGCCCCCAATCACAATCAGCCCGTCCAAGTTCATTGTCCGGGCCTTGTCGATGACTTTTTGGGAGTAGTCCTGAGATTCTATCTTGCCCTTTGCATTTCTGACCGGATAGCGAAAGGGATTCCCCTGACTGGTGGTTCCCAGAATAGTGCCTCCTCTGGGAAGGATGCCCCGCACCGAATCCAGTGTCAGGGGCACCATTTTTTCGGGCTTAAAGAAACCGTCGAAACTGTCCTCGCTTCCCCAGATTTCCCAGCCATGCCGGAGGATAGCCGCTTTGACTACCGACCGGATCACGGCGTTCAATCCTGGGCAATCGCCGCCACCGTTTAGAACACAGATTCGCTTCTTTGATTTCCGTGCCACGTTTCAGAGCGCAATCTTATAACTTTCCCAAGTTGGCTCAAAGTTTACAAAGGGCTCTGGAACACTTAGATTATCAGTGAAAGTTCGGGGCCTGTCCCCGAGTTTTCTTAGAGTTATTATGAAGCATCGTTATCATATTGTGAAGAGACTGCACTTTAGCTACGGCCATCGACTTATGGACTACGAGGGCAAATGCGCTCATGCCCATGGACACAATGGGATACTTGAGGTCGAGCTCTCCAGCGAAAAACTCGATCACCGTGGGATGGTCTACGACTTCAGTGATGTCAAGAAGTATCTCCAGGCGTTTATCG
>JAPUKI010000385.1 GCA_027295745.1 Acidobacteriota bacterium | reverse complement strand
TCACCGTTCCCCATACTTTCATAGCAACGGTGGAAGCGATTACTTCAGTCGGTGCTCATCCCGTCTTCGTTGACATTGAAAGAGCTTCTTATCAGATGTCTCACCAACGGCTGGCTGAATTTTTGGAAGAGAAATGTCGAGTCAGCAAGGATGGGCGCCTGGTCAACAAGAACTCGGAGCGTCCGGTTGTGGCCCTCCTGCCGGTCCATCTTTATGGCCTGCCAGCAGATATGGGACCCCTCCTGGCCGCGGCTGCTCAATTTGATCTGAAAGTGATTGAAGACGCCGCTCAAGCCCATGGTGCCAGTTACAGCCTGGATGGAAAAGAGAAGAGGACGGGCACTTTTGGAAAGGTTGGAGCATTCAGTTTTTACCCAGGAAAGAACCTGGGAGCACTGGGAGAAGGGGGTGCGGTCGTCACAGACGAGCAGGACATGGCCAAGTGGATGCGAATCTGGAGAGACCATGGCCAGAGTGAAAAGTACCTTTATGTTTCACCGGATGGGTGGAACATGAGGCTGGATGCCTTGCAGTGCGCAGTGCTGAGTGTGAAATTGAAAAGGCTGGATGCCTGGAACGAGAGGCGGCGCCAAGCCGCTCAGTGGTACCGGCAGCGACTCCTGGAGGATGATCGGATTGTCTTGCAACTTGAGCCCGGCGGACGAAAGCATGTCTATCACCTCTTTGTGGTCCGCGTTCCCAACCGGTACGAAGTCAGAGAGGAGTTGTCTCAGCGGGGCATCGAGGTTGGGCTTCATTATCCCACTTCGCTCCATCTTCAGAAGGCTTACCAGTATTTAGGATACCGGCCAGGAGACTTTCCTGAGTCGGAAGCTGCAGCAGAATCGATATTATCTCTTCCCATGTTTCCTCATATCACTGAGGAACAGGTTGATCATGTGTGCCGGACGCTCACCGCCGCACTCCCTTAGGACTCAATTTCATAAATATGCTAACGGTTTTACGGAACTCACCCGCGTTGTCAGGTCACCAGCTTTCCTTGTAAGATTGAATCGTGGAATTTGGGTACACTCCTGAACAAGAAATTCTCCGCGAGACTATTCGCGACTTTGCTCTCAATGAAATCGCACCCCACAGTCTGGAGTGGGATGAAAAGCAACACTTTCCCCTGGATGTGTTCAAGAAGCTGGGCGAACTGGGGATGATGGGTGCAATCGTCGATCCGAAATATGCAGGAGCGGGTCTGGGATACCCGGAATACGTCATTGTTATAGAAGAACTTTCTCGTGTAGATGGTTCCATCGCCCTCTCAGTAGCTGCGCATAACTCCCTGTGTGTCAACCACATTGATCTGATGGGGGATGAGGAACAAAAGAGTAAACACCTTACTTCCCTGGCGAGCGGTAAAGCGCTTGGGGCTTGGGCCCTGACCGAACCAGGATCGGGCAGCGATGCGGCCGCTACTCAAACTCGAGCGGTTAAGAAGGACGGCTGCTGGGTCCTGAATGGAACCAAGAGCTTCTGTACTCATGGGACTTACGCGGATATCTATGTCATCCTGGCGGTCACCCATCAGGATAAGGGTAAACACGGGATGTCCGCGTTTATTGTAGAGAAGGGAACCCAAGGTCTTACGCCCGGAAAGAAGGAGAACAAATTGGGATGTCGTTCCAGTGACACGGCCTCCCTTGCCTTGGAAGATTGCTGTGTGCCGGAGGAGAACCTGTTAGGACAGGAAGGAGAGGGTTTTATCGACGCACTGAAGGTGGTCGACGGAGGGCGTATCAGCATTGCTGCAATGTCTGTGGGAATCGCACAGGGCGCTCTGGACTGCAGCATCAAGTACTCCAAGGAGCGTCGGCAGTTTGGGCGGCTCATCTCCGAGTTTCAGGCCATTCAATGGAAACTGGCGGATATGACGACTCGTCTTGAAGCGGCTCGCTTACTCACCTATCAGGCAGCCTGGATGAAGCAGCAGAAGAAAACATCGGTGCCCCAATACTCTTCAATGGCAAAGCTGTATGCTGGGGAGTTGGCGGTATGGGTTGCTGAGCAAGCCATTCAAATCCATGGTGGCTATGGATATACCAAAGACTATCCGCCCGAGAAGTATTGGCGTGATGCCAAACTCGGTACTATCGGAGAAGGGACGAGTGAAATTCAGCGCATGGTGATAGCCAGGGAAGTGCTCAAATAAGAGGACCAGAGAATCTGGGGAAGAGCACGAACTGCAACAAAGAGCCAAAGGCCATTCCCAAAAAAGAGCTTTCACAGCAAATTCAAAGAATATTTGAGGGCGATATCCGCACGGTTGCACGCACCTTGACTCAAGTGGAGAACTGGCCGGAAGAAGATGTCACCGAGCTTCTCAGAAAATTATTTCCCCGTGCTGCTCAGGCTTTTGTCATTGGAGTCACTGGAAGTCCGGGTTCGGGGAAAAGTACCCTGGTCAACCACCTTGCTTGTCACTACCGGGATTCGGGCTCCAAGGTCGGCATCGTCCTGGTCGATCCGACTTCTCCTTTCTCCGGAGGTGCGATCTTGGGTGATCGCATCCGTATGCAGTCGCTCTATACGGATCCCCGAGTCTTCATTCGCAGCATGGCCTCACGCGGAAAAATGGGAGGGCTTGCAAGGACCGTTGATGAGTCTTTGATCGTGCTGGGTGCGGCCGGTTACGGAACCCTCATCGTCGAAACTGTGGGGGTCGGTCAAGACGAGGTTGAGATCGTCAAGACTGCTCACATGACATTGGTTGTGTTGGTGCCCGGAATGGGAGACGATATTCAGATGCTCAAAGCCGGTCTCATGGAAATCGGAGATATTTTCGTTCTCAACAAGGCGGACCGCGACGAGGTCCTGACAACGGAAAGGGAATTGGAAGTTCTGCTGTCCATGACTTCGAGAGAGGACGGTTGGAAGCCTCCCATTGTGAAAACAGTCGCCACACAGGGTGAGGGTATAGGGAAGCTCACCGATGCCATCGAGCAGTACCGCGCCCGACTCGGTGAACCTCCGGGAGTCAAAGGAAGGGAACTCCCGTTGTTTCGGGAACGGCTAGTGGAGAAGTTGCGAGATCACTTGACTCGGAAGGTTCTGGAGCGAATTCCTGAAGAAAAATTGGACTGGTACGCAGAAAAATTGATGACTCGGGAAATGGATCCTTATACGATCATGGATTGTTTGCTAAGAAAACTGGACGGCCAGGAGGAAA
>JAPUKI010000384.1 GCA_027295745.1 Acidobacteriota bacterium | reverse complement strand
ATTGAGCCTGGCTGCCTTGGCCAGTTGTAAGGATCCGGAGGGAGCTGAGCTGTGCGGAAAGTGCTCTTCCTGTGTGAAGGCGGCAGCCGGCTATCATCCCGACATCTTGCTTTTCCAACCCCACAAAAATCTCATCCGTATTGAAGCGATGCGCACGCTCAATCGAGAAGTCCACTTTCGGCCCTTCCAAGGGCGCCTTCGTTTTTTCATCATTGACCAAGCAGAAACCCTGACCGACAAGGCCGCCAATTGCATTTTGAAAACAGTTGAGGAACCACCCGAGACCTCGCGTATTGTTCTAATCAGTGCTTTCCCTCACCGACTCCTCCCCACCCTGCGATCACGCTGTCAAATCTTCTCTTTCCGCCCTTTAGATCGGAAAGCAATTCAGGGATGCTTGGAAAAGCATTTGAAAACGGACAATCTGGAAATGCGCGCCGCCTTGGCCGAAGGAAGCATCGCCAAAGCCCTGGAGCTGGATCTTGAAGAGACCCTCGAACGACGGGACCGTATGCTGGAACTGTTGACCTCCTGGTGTCGGCTGGAGTCATTCGAAGCCCTATACAAGAGGTGTGAAGAACCCCCTTTGAGAAGTGAGCTCAAAACGCGTGAGGGTGTTCGAGGCTATCTGGATCTGCTACAAGGACTCGGAGAAGATCTGTATTTCCTTCAGGTGAACACCCCTGAAAGGCTGGTCAATCGGGATCGAATGGAAAATTTGAAGGAACTTTCAGAAGACCTCGAGTTGAATTGGGTGAGGGAGTTCCTTTACCATGTTGATCAGTCGAGATGGGAGATCGACCATTACGTGAATCCGCTGATGTGTTTTGAGACACTTTGGCTCATGAGTTCTGGAAAACTTTCCAATGTTGGAAATCGTTACGGTCAAGTTTGAGACCAATAAGACAACTGCCAACCTTCTGGCCCGTGACGTAGACCTGCGTGTCGGTGATCGCTGCATCGTAAGCACGAAGCGAGGGGTTGAGCTGGGTCTTGTGATCAATGGTCGCAAGGCTGAGAATCTTGATCTGGGTGAGTCCAAAGTGAATAAGGCTCTGAGAAAAGCGACCGAACGGGATCTTTATCTTCATGAGAAGAAGAAAGACCTAGAAGCTCACGCCCACCGATTATGCAAGAAATTGATTAGAGCCCAGAAACTCCCCATGAAACTCTCCAAAGCTGAGTATATCTTTGACGGCAGCCGGGTCATTTTTTATTTCACCTCAACGAGACGTGTCGATTTTCGAGAACTGGTTAAAAGCTTAGCTCGTCGCTTGCGGGCCCGAATCGAAATGCGCCAGATTGGCGCACGTGACGAGGCCAAGTTAATTGGTGGAATGGGATGTTGCGGTCTCGGAGAAAACTGCTCTGCCAAATTCTTGAAGGAATTAAAATCTGTCAGTGTCCGCGCGGCCAAGGAGCAAGGTCTGACGGTGAACCCTGGCCGTTTATCCGGCATGTGTGGACGATTGAAGTGCTGTCTGAATTATGAGGTCAATGCCACGGGCAGCTGCGGAAGTGGAGCCTGCAGCTAGTGCTCCCTTCCATAAATACGGTGATGTTTGTTCACCGTATTTATGGAAGGGAGCACCTTAACCCTCTCCTTCTGTGTCTTTCTCGTTTTCTTCCTTCAGTTTCTTGCCCCACTCTTGAAAACGCTCGACCTCAGCCGAGGAATCATTGCTCTCGACAAATTGCTCGCAGACTTCTATCGCCTCCAGAAAGGCCTTTTGCTTCTCCAGGGCCCGTATCAGTTTTTCATAGGCTTCTGCCCACTTAGGGTTGTATGTTACCGCCTCTCGGTACCTCTCCGCTGCCGCCTTGTAGTTGTCGCGCCGGTAATAGAAATCACCGATTTCTACATGCTCTCTCGCCCTCAGGGGGTCAGGCTCGGGAAGAATTTCCTGAACCTCTTCATCCCCGCGATCCACCCGAATCAGCACTGGTTTCCTCTTCGATTGCTGTTCCTGGCCCAACAGAGGACAAGCAAGAAGCAGGAGAAGAAAGGTATGAAAATAGATGAAAGGTTTCATCTCTTAGAAAGTCAGTTTATTTAAGTTTTTACCTCTTGTCAAAAGTGAGAGAGGATGCTAGGCTATGTTCCAGTAAGCTTTTTCAAGCATCTGAACCTTAATCAATTGTCCGTCTAGTGTTGAGGGAGAGGGAGTTTTTCTGAGGTAAATCGTTATGGTTAACCGGAAATTGATTCGTCCGACACTGTCCAATCTAAGAGAGCAACCACCGTCGAAATACGTTGAGAGCCAAAGAAAGAGGGTACCTCCAGAAGGGACCAATGCCGAGCAGTACTACTATCTCAAACAAATGTCGAGCAAAACCCCGATGGTCGTAACGCTGCTTGACGGTGAGGAAATCTTTGGGATGATTGAATGGTATGACAAAAATTGCATCAAAGTGAACCGTGAAACCAAGCCTAACTTGCTGATCCCAAAGCACGTCATCAAATATATCTACAAAGAAAATGAAGTCAAAGACTTTGGCGGGAACATCTCATTCGAGAGCGAGAGTGAGTGAGATGAAATGAATCAGGCTGAACCCGTGAAAGGGTTTCCCGTCGTTTTCTCGACAGGGGATCCTCATGGGATCGGCCCAGAAGTCATCCTGAAAGCACTTCCCAGATTCCTCACCTCGCAAACCATTCACCCTATTGTTTTTGGAGATGCCAAGTACCTCAAAAAACTTCGGCGGGACCTAGGTTTGTCTCAAGATCTGGATCAGGTTGAGGTCATCACGGCTGCTCATTATGACTATCCTCCCGCCTGGGGAACAGTGGAGGTGAAAGCCGGCCACTTTGCCCTGCAGTGCTTGCGATGCGCCGTTGAGTATTGCCGAGACAACAGTCTCCCCCTGCTAGTGACCGGACCTATCAACAAGAAGGCGACTCATCTTGCGGGATCTGCCCATCCAGGTCAGACGGAGACGGTGGCCTCCTTTTTCCCGGGCAGTAAGCCGGTCATGACTTTTTTTTCAGATCGCCTGCGGGTTCTTCTCCTCACCGTTCATATTCCTCTGCGGGAAGTCCCGTCAGCCCTGCACTCCGATGATCTCGTGCGCAAAACCGAGGTTTTCATTGAAGCTTTGCGCTCGATTGGTATTCCTCACCCACGACTGGCTCTTTGCGGTCTGAACCCTCACGCTTCCGAGGAAGGCCTCTTTGGTGAAGAGGAGCAAACCATTCTCAAACCTGCTGTTCACATTCTGAACCAAACTCATGGTAGCGAAACAGTCACTGGCCCTTTTCCTGCCGATACTATCTTCCGCAGAGCCCTAGCAAATGATTTTGACGGTGTCATCGCCTTATACCACGACCAGGGACTGATTCCCCTGAAACTGGTAGCATTCGACTCTGCAGTCAACGTGACCCTGGGACTTCCACTGCTACGGACTTCCCCGGATCATGGGACCGCCTTCGAAATCGCAGGACTTGGTGTGGCCGATGCCCGAAGCATGGATGCGGCCATTGAATGGGGAATCCGACTGGCTCAGCCACTGTGAGAAATCCGGCTAAGGACATGCTCATAGGCTCGTTGGCAAGCTTGCAGATTAAAGTGAACAAGAGCCTCGCTCGACAACATGAAGGCTTGCCCTAAGGCTTGGTAAAACTTCGCCAACTCGCCCACTTCGTAGAGAGGCACAAGGTAATCCGCCTTCAGGAGAAAGTAGTAGGAGAAAAGCGAGACAGTCAGCTGGGAGTATTTCGGGAAGGGGTGAATCTCGTACAGCCGCATCTGGGAGAGGCTCATCTGTTGGATGGCATGCAGGTCGGCAAAGCTCGGACTCCGGACCCACTCAAAAAAACGGTCAACTGCTCTAGGGACGAGTGCAGCTTCCACCGGTTCGTGGGTGGACGTAAGAGGCTGGCTGGGAGTCTGTCGGTAGGGGTTTCGTTGATCCGCGCCAACCCAGTCGTAAAGATGAAATAAATCGCTTGAATCCAGTTCTTCAAGAGCTTTATCGAGCCCCAGCACAGCCGAAAACATTGCTGCTGCCTGGGACCGGGGAACCTCACTCTCATCCAGCTGAGGAACTTGGTGGGACACTTTACCCAGTTCGTATTCTATAAGCTGTGGTGCAAGCTCCTTGTGAATGAGGGATCGCAGATCGGCGGCCTGTTTGTCCAACAGCTGCCTTTGCTGGTCAAGTGATGCAAATTGCAGGGCTGACTGGAGTGGGACGTGCACCCAAACACTATACCTTAGCCCGCACTGCTCACACCAGGTCTACTGCATCGACGACCTAGTGTGAGCAGTGCGGGCTAGCTGGAAACCATTTCCACCAGAGTTCGAACTCCAAAACCGGTGGGGCCTTTGAGCTCTTGGCCTTCCTTGAACAGGCCGACCCCTGCTATATCGAGGTGACACCAGGGGACGTCTCCCACAAATTCCTCCAGGAACTTGGCTGCTGTTATTGCGCCTCCCCAGCGACCTCCAACATTCTTGATGTCGGCAATCTGACTTTTGATTGCCCTTCGATAGTCCTCATCCAGCGGCAACCGCCAGAACTTCTCCCCAGAGCGCTCCGACGCCTGCAAAAGCTTCTGACAAACCTCCTCATTATTACTGAACAAGCCAGCTCGAAGGTGTCCCAGAGCAATGACACAGGCACCCGTAAGGGTTGCGATATCAACCATATATTCCGGTTGGAGCTGCCGACCATAGCAGAGAGCATCGGCCAGGATGAGACGGCCTTCCGCGTCGGTGTTCATGACCTCAATGGTCTTTCCACTCATCGAGCGGACGACGTCTCCCGGTCGCTGTGCTCGCCCACTGGGAAGGTTTTCGACAGCCGGGATGAGACCGACAATGTTTTTCTTAACCTGGAGCTCAGCAATGGCTTGCATGGCAGCCAGCACTACACAGGCGCCAGCTTTGTCTGACTTCATCTGTTCCATCGACTTGGGGGATTTCAAAGAAAGGCCCCCGCTGTCAAAAGTGACCCCTTTCCCCACCAGGACAATGGGGGGGGCCTCACCTTCCGGTGCTCCAAAGTGTCGAAGCACGATAAATCGGGCAGGTTCATCACTTCCTCGGGCCACTGCAAGGATGGCCCCCATTTGCTTCTCCTCCATTTCGGGCTCACCCAGCACTTCGATCTCCAGACCGAACTTTTCAGCGATCTCCGCAGCTGTTTGGGCCAGGCCAGAAGGATTTATCCGGTTACCGGGTTCATTGACCAGTCTCCTGGCTAGATTCGTGGCCTGGGCCACAATCTCACCCCGTTTCATTGCCTCTTCAACCTGAGCCTGCCCCTGATCCAGCTCAGTCACAAAAAGGATTTCCTCGATGAAGTTCTTAGACTTGTCTTCGGTCTTATAGTCATCGCCAGAATAGGTAGCCATAACCACTCCTTCCACCACAGCCTGAGCGGCTTGGGCAGTTTCAACTTGGCTCCGGCGGTAGTAGACGGCGACCCTTTTTAAGTTGTAGCTCTTCACCCTACGCACGGCCTGCATGATGAGGGTTCGGATGGCTTGAGCATCGTAGCTCTTTCGTTTTCCCGCTCCCAGCAGGATAAGACGGCCGGTCCGAAGTTCACTCGGCCGGTAGATCACTGAAATTTGGCCGGCTTTGGACGTCCACTCTTCAGTGCTCTTGAGCTCACTGAGTAGGCCGCCCAGTTTTTCATCCAGTGCGGTGGTGAACTCCCCCTCATTCTTCTTTTCGTCCTCGAAGAGGGGAACGATGAGTGCGTCACACTCAATAGAATCCCACTTCCCTTTAGCTAGTCGGATTTTCATGGCTTTCTCCGTTTGAGTTCAATCTCTACTTCCCGTTTAATGGTTTTTTGTCGTTCTTTCTCCCTTTTATCGTGGATCTGCTTTCCTCTCACCAGGGCAATCTCCACCTTGACCTTGCCATTCTTGAAATAGACAGAGAGGGGAATCAGTGTCAATCCACGTCTCTCTGTCTTGCCCATAAGCTTATTGATCTCTCGGCGATGGAGGAGGAGCTTTCTGGAACGCAACGGTTCGTGATTGGAGAGAGAGCCATGAGAATAGGGGCCGATGTGGCAGTTCTCGAGCCATGCCTCGCCCCCTTTGATTCTGGCATAGCTTTCTCTCAAACTGATTTTGCGCTCGCGGAGTGCTCTCACCTCGGTGCCGAGTAAGACAATACCCGCCTCGAAACGATCCAGAATCTCATAGTCGTGAAAGGCCTTTTTATTTTTGCCTACCAACTGCTCGGACATGGCTTACTCCTTCGGCATCCCATTGAGAAACGCTGCCAGGGCTCTCTGCCAGGTTCGGAGCAAGGAGATCCCTTCGAGTTCCAAACAATAGTTTTCGAGCACGGAATAGGCGGGCCGCCGAGTCTGAGTGAAGTCCTTGGAACTCTCGATGGGATTGACCTCGAGGCTAAACCCACTGAGGGAGACAATCTCAAAAGCCAACTCATGCCAGGAGCAGCTTCCTGAGTTCGTCACATGATAAGTGCCCATCTTTCCTCCTTCAACCAGACAGAGTGTCATATAGGCCAGATCAGTGCTGAAGGTGGGACTGCCTCGCTGATCGATCACCACATCCAAGCGCTCTTTCCTTTGGGCAAGGTCCAAAATCTTCCGGACGAAATGAGATCCTCCTGATCCAAACAGCCAGCTTGTGCGAACGATCAAGTGTAGCGGGCAATGCGAACGGACAAAACTTTCACCAGCCAGCTTTGATCGCCCATATTCGTTGAGTGGGTTGACCGGATCCCACTCCCGGTAGGGCCGGTCCTGTGTGCCATCAAAGACGTAGTCCGTGCTGTAGTACACCAGCCCACTTCCGTTTTCAAAGGCTGCCACAGCCATGTTTCGTGCTCCCAGGGCGTTCACCCGATAGGCCTCCAAGGGCTTGACCTCGGCTTTTTCGACGTCCGTAAAACCAGCAGTGTGGAGAATCCAATCCGGTTTTAGATCGGAAACAAGATGGCGCACAGCGTCCAGTGAGGTAACGTCGAGTTTGCGGGAAGAGAGAGGGTAAAGGGTGTGTTTGGCAAAGGTTCGACACAGAGCCTGCCCCAGCATTCCTTTAGCTCCTGTAATAGCAATTTTCATGTGGTCCGTGCGCCCTGCTTTCATGAATCTGTGCTTTGTTTCGAGATGGCGGCAACACGCCAGCACGAGCACACAAACTCACAAATCCTTCAAAGTCTGATCCCGGTTTTCGTACGTCTTCTTGTAATGCTCTAAATAAGTACCGTTGCGCACATGGCTCACCCACAGAGCATTCTCCTGATACCAGCGCACGGTCTGGGCAAGACCCTCTGAGAGGGAAATCTGGGGCTTCCAACTCAGTTCCCGTCTCAGACGAGTTGCGTCAATCGCGTATCGGCGGTCATGACCAGGACGATCCTTGACGAACTGGATGAGCTCAGGAGACTTTTCTAGTAGGGCAAGAATCTGCTCGACCATTTCCAGATTCTGTCTCTCCTGATCACTTCCAATATTATAGACCCGGCCGGGTCGTCCTTCCATCAGCACACGGTGAAGCGCCCGGCAGTGATCCTTGACATGAATCCAGTCGCGCCTGTGCAGTCCGTCTCCGTAAACAGGGAGGGGTTTATTCTCCAGCGCATTGAGAATCATCAGGGGAAGCAATTTCTCCGGAAACTGATAGGGACCATAATTGTTGCTACAGCGAGTCACCATCACGTCCATTCCATAGGTTTTATGATAGGCGCGAATCAGGAGATCTGCGGCAGCCTTACTAGCGGCATAGGGGCTGTTGGGAGCAAGAGGGCTTTCCTCGGTGAATTTCCCCGTCTCTCCCAGGGAGCCATACACTTCGTCAGTGGAGACTTGGATGAATCGCGTGACTTTTTTTTTGCGACAGACCTCGAGTAAGAGGTGAGTTCCCTCGATGTTCGTTCGCACAAAAACAGTGGAATCCAGAATGCTGCGATCCACATGGGTCTCTGCAGCAAAGTTAATGACAGCATCGATTCCCTGGCTCATACCTCTTTCAACATCCCTGCCGGTAGTGATATCCCCGCGCATGAAGGTGTAGCGAGGATGAGAGGAAAGCTGGGAGAGGTTTGCCAGATTTCCGGCATAGGTGAGGCAATCGAAGTTCAGAATTTGAACGTCCTTTTGCGCCTCCAGCATGTAGTGGATGAAGTTGGAGCCAATGAACCCTGCTCCACCTGTAACTAACAGTTTCACTGTAAATTCTTAGAACTCTCTTTTGATGGTTTTTGGGCAACTCTTTCCTTCCCTTGCTCCTCTTTTGCATGGGTCGTGTGCCCGCTCTTTTCATTCCTCTGTGCGACCAACTTATTTGCTCGCAGAAGAGAATCGAAGGTGCCGGCGTCGGTCCACCAACCCTCCAGAACATCGTAGGTCAACTCTCCCCACTCGATATAGCGATTGTTGACATCCGTAATTTCAAGTTCGCCTCGCTGGGAAGGTTCAAGAGTGGTAATGATATCGAATACTCGGGGATCATACATGTAAATCCCCGTCACGGCGTACTTGGAAGGTGCCACCCTCGGCTTCTCGTAGATCTTTACCACTTTGTCGTCTTTCAACTCAGGCACACCAAAGCGCTCACAATTCGCAACTTCTTTGAGGAGAATTTTGGCCCCTCTGGCCTGTTTTTTGAACTTCTCCACATAGGTACGAATGGAGTCCTCAATAATATTGTCTCCCAAGTACACACACAGAAGATCCTCACCCGCAAAATACTTGGCCAGCGACAGCGCTTCTGCAATACCACCCTCGCCCTCCTGGTAGGCAAAGTGCAGCTGATGAAGACCGAACTCCCGACCGTTCCCCAGTAAACGGAGAAAATCGCCGGCATTGTTTCCCCCCGTTACAACCATGATGTCAGTGATTCCGGCATCGACCAACACTTCCAGAGGATAGAAGATCATTGGTTTGTCATAGACAGGCAACAGGTGCTTGTTGGTCACCTTGGTCAAAGGTCGAAGCCGCGTACCCAATCCTCCTGCCAGAATGATTCCCTTCATGGTCTCTCCAAAAACGCGTTATGTTATCCGATACCAGCAGTTGCCAGCAAATGACTATACAGATTCTCCGTCTCCTGGA
>JAPUKI010000383.1 GCA_027295745.1 Acidobacteriota bacterium | reverse complement strand
GCCTGGTTGGCGAAGGACATATCCATCACCGATGCAGGATGTCCTTCGGCCGCCGCTAAATTAATCAAGCGGCCCTCCCCCAGGAGATAGATACGGCGACCGTCCTTAAGAACATATTCCTCTAGAGAGTCTCGAATGGTTCGCTTTTCTTTGCTGAGGGATTCCAGAGCCGCAATATCGATTTCGACATTGAAATGCCCTGAGTTGGCCACCACGGCACCGTCGGTCATGATTTCGAAGTGCTCCCGGCGAATGACATTCTTGTTTCCAGTCAGGGTGACGAAGATCTTGCCGATCTTGGCGGCTTCCTCCATGGGCATGACCTGAAAGCCATCCATGACCGCTTCCAGGCCCCTCACCGGTTCCACTTCGCACACCACAACAAGGGCCCCCATTCCTCTGGCCCGCATGGCCACGCCCCTTCCGCACCAACCATAACCCACTACCACAAAGAGAGTCCCGGCCAAGAGCAGATTGGTGGCTCGAACAATCCCATCCAAGGTTGATTGCCCCGTCCCGTACCGATTGTCGAAAAGGTGCTTGGTCTTGGCATCGTTCACGGCGATCACGGGAAAGCGCAAAATCTTCTCCTCGGCCATGCTGCGCAGGCGAATAATTCCAGTGGTCGTCTCTTCCGTGCTTCCTATGATGCCCGGAATGAACTCTTTCTTATCCGTCAGGACAGCGGTCACCAGATCGGCCCCGTCATCCATGGTGATGTGTGGACCGTTCGCCAGAGCGGAGTGAAGGTGGGAGTAATAGGTCTCATTGTCCTCCCCTCTGATGGCAAAGACGGCGATCTCAAAGTCCTTCACCAAGGAAGCCGCAGTGTCATCCTGAGTACTGAGAGGATTTGAGGCACAGATGCGCAGCTCAGCACCGCCAGCTTGGAGTGTTCGAGCCAGATTGGCCGTCTCAGTCGTCACGTGCAGGCAGGCCGAAACTCGAGTGCCTTTCAGCGGTTTTTCCTTCTCGAATCGTTCGCGAATGAATTTCAGGACTGGCATGGACTGGTCCGCCCACTGAATCCGGTCCAGTCCTTTTTGAGCCAGAGAAAGATCTTTAACGTCAAAGTCCATGGAGTGCGCTCCCTTAGAAAATGTTGTTCAAGGAATTCGGGGACAGCCCCCGAATTCTGGGAGAATTCTTGGGACTGTCCCCGAATTCCTTGCTGGTTTGCGTGTGGCTCAGACGATGACTGGTTTGGCAGCCATCTCAGGCAGCTCCGCCTCGCGACGGAGCAGGTCAGCCTTGTCGGTGAGTTCCCAGGTAAAACCTTCCTCTTCTCTCCCAAAGTGACCGTAGGCCGCAGTCTTCCGAAAAATGGGCTTTCTCAAATCAAGTGCGTCGATGATTCCTTGAGGAGTGAGCTGAAAATGGGATTTGATCAATCCTGTGATGGTCTCCTCGCTCACCTGTGCCGTACCAAAGGTATCCACCATCAGGGAGACCGGTTCGGGAATCCCAATGGCATAGGCCAATTGAATTTCCATGCGATCTGCCAGACCCGCGGCCACACAGTTCTTGGCGATGTGACGGGCCATGTAAGAGGCTGACCGGTCGACCTTGGAGGGGTCCTTGCCTGAAAAGGCTCCGCCGCCATGGCTACCCACCCCGCCATATGTATCGACAATGATTTTGCGTCCTGTCACACCACAATCCCCCTGGGGCCCTCCAATCACAAAGCGGCCAGTGGGATTGATGTGAAACTTGGTGTTGTTATCGAGTAATTCTTCGGGAATGACTGCCTTGATCACCTTCTCTCGGATGGTCTCTTCTATCTCCTCATTCGTGACCTTGGAGCTGTGCTGGGTGGCAATCACGACGGCTTCCACCCGTACGGGTTTATCTCCATCGTTTTCAACAGTGACCTGTGACTTTCCATCCGGTCGGAGCCAATCAATGATTCCCTCTTTTCGACACTGTGCCAGCCGCATGACCAATTGATGAGCCAGCATAATGGGCATGGGCATGAGCTGTGCAGTCTCAGAACAAGCATAACCGAACATCAACCCCTGGTCACCGGCACCTCCCTTGTCCACTCCCTGAGCGATATCCGAGGACTGACTGTCAATGGAACAGATGATTCCGCAGGTTTCGTAATCGAATCCGTACTTGGCCCTCGTGTACCCCACATCACGGATGACCCCTCTGGCGACTTTGGCAAAATCCACATAGCCACTGGTGGTGATTTCCCCGGCGATAATTACCAGTCCTGTTGTCACCAGAGTCTCACAGGCAACCCGTCCTTGCGGTTCCTGTGCCAAGACCGCATCCAGGATGGCATCAGAGATTTGATCGGCAATCTTATCTGGATGTCCTTCGGTTACCGACTCCGAGGTAAATAGGTGTTTACCCTTTCTCGACATGACTCCTCCACACGAAAAAAATGCTCTGGAAGATGGGTGCAAAACCTAACACAGCCCTTACGACCTGTCAATTTGTGCCGTCGTGCGGTCGTTCCAGCGCGCTTCGCGCGGGTTCCAGGTTTCAGGTTTCAAGTTCCAAGTTTGGAATTTTGAATTTGGAATTTCCGCCGGCCCTTGGCCGTCGGTTGTCAGTTGTCAGGTGTCAGTTATCAGCTGTCAGCTGTCAGCGTTTCACCCCTTCCAGCCCGCAAACTTTTCCAGCAGCATGTAGCGACCTAGCTCCTGGGGAGCAAGCAGAAGGAGCAGCAGGGCCTTCTGGACATGAAGCCTATTCTCCGCCTGCTCAAAGACCAGTGATTGGGGCGAATCGATCACCGAATCGGTCACTTCCTGGTTGCGATGGGCAGGGAGACAATGCATGAAATAGGAATTTCTCCCCGTTGATGCCATCAACTCGGGTGTGACCTGGTAGCTTTGCAAAACTTGAACCCGCTCCCTGGTTTCTTCTTCCTGCCCCATACTCACCCAGGTGTCGGTGTAGACGACATCCGCTCCTTGAAGGCCGTCCAGGGAATCGGTCCAACGATAGGAGGCTGTGGCGGAAGTGGAGAGGCGCTGAAAATCTTCAGCCGCTTTTGAGTGGGGTTGATGAGAGCTGGGAGTAACTGCTACAAGGGACATCCCAGACAAGGCGGCAGCATGAATGAGCGATGTGCAGACGTTGTTCCCATCCCCGATAAAGACAAGGGTCTTGGCTTGAAGCTCCCCCCACTTCTCCTGCAGCGTAAAAACATCGGCCAGAGCCTGACAGGGATGTTCAGCATCACTGAGACCATTGATGACAGGGACCGAGGCATGCTCGGCCAGCTTGACCGCTGTCTCATGGGAAAAGGTTCGCGCGACGATGCAATCAAACCATCGCTCCAGATTTCGGGCCATATCAGTGAGCGATTCACGGCCACCCAAACGAGACTCCTGATGGTCGAGGTAAACGGCATCACCTCCCAGTTGTTTCATTCCCAACTCAAAGGTAAGACGGGTCCGCAGTGAAGACTTCTCAAAGAGCAGCACCGAGCTCTTTCCCACCAGCATCTGGCGAAAATTGCTGGGCCGCACCTTGACTTCCGCGCTGGCGTGAAGCAGCTGTTTCCACAGATCTACCGTGAGATCTTTCAGGGAAAGAAAGTCTTTCATGAGAGAGCTCCGATCCGTTCCCCCCAATGGGCGATCTGCTGCTCAATGGACACCAGTCCCGAACTCCCTTTGTGCCAGCGTCGTCTCAAGAAGCTCTCCAGTTTGAGGACCTCTCTGACTTCAGGGCCACATTCGGGAGCCAGTTCCTGAAGCTTCTCCAGAGACAATTGCTCCAGTGTCAGCCCTTCTTCCAGACAGTAGGCCACCAGCTTTCCCACCCTCTCATGGGCCACTCGAAAGGGAGTACCTCGAGTCACCAAATACTCAGCCAGATCGGTGGCCATGAGAAAGCCCTGCTTCATGGCATTCTGGACTCGCTCCTGGTTGATCTGAAAGCCCGAAACAACCAAGGGAATCACCTCTAGAGTCCCGATAACGGCATCGATTGTGGCAAAGAGGTGTTCCTTGTCCTGCTGGAGGTCCCGATGATAGGAAGTGGGCAGGCCCTTGATCAGGCAAGCCACCGCTGTAGCGTGGCCCAATACTGAGGCGGTTTTGCCGCGAGCAAGTTCCAGGACATCCAGATTTTTTTTCTGCGGCATCATACTGCTTCCCGTGCAAAGGGAATCTGGCAGCTCAATCCAATTGACAGCAGTACTGGAGAAGTAAAGAAAATCCTCAGCCAGACGGCTGAGATGCAGCATCAGCTGGCAGGCAATCTGAAGGAGTTCGAGAAGAAAGTCCCGATCTCCCACCACGTCATAACTGTTGGCAAAGCTGGCTGCAAAACCGAGTTCCTGAGCACTGCGTTCCGGGTCCAGAGGAAGAGTACTCCCGGCCAATGCTCCTGCACCCAAAGGACTTGTAGAGTGGAGCTCCTGGAAAAAAGCCAGACGACGATCATCCCGCCCCAGCATCTCACCAAAAGCCAGCAAGTAATGTCCCCAGGAAAGAGGCTGTGCGGCCTGCAAATGAGTCCACCCTGGGAAGAGACTGGTTTTGAGTTCCTGAGCTCGCTCCAGCAGTACCTTTTGAATCTCGAGAATCTGAGCCCGCCAGCCTATCGCGGTCTGCAGACAAAGCATCTTCAGGTCCAAGGCCACTTGATCATTGCGGCTTCTGCCGGTATGAATTCGACCTCCTGCTTCGCCCGCAATCTCTTGTAAGCGATATTCAATATTCATATGGATGTCTTCCAGTTCATCTCGATAGGGAAACTGACCCGATTCGATCTCCTCCTCGATCTGCCCAAGAGCCCTGAGGATTTGCTCTTCATCCCGGGAGGTGACGAGCCCCTGGGCCGCCAGCATCCGCACATGAGCTCGACTACCTTGAATATCGTAAGGAGCTAGCCGGCGGTCCACATGCACGGAACGAGTGTATTTTTGGACGATGGGATCCAACTCGGATTTGAATCGGCCCGCCCAAGGTTTTTTCTTCTGTTTCTCATTCATTTCGGCGATTCCGGCTGGAGGCGCCTCTCCGCAAGCGCAGCGATCTTCAAGCGCAGCCCCTGGAGTCGAATAAACCCTTGCGCATCAGCCTGGGTATAGACCTGGTCTGCCTCAAAGGTAGCGTAAGAG
>JAPUKI010000382.1 GCA_027295745.1 Acidobacteriota bacterium | reverse complement strand
CCGATACTGCTCGATCGTGAAGCAACCGTTGACAAGGCTTGTCGGCTCATCGAGGAAGCCGGCGACTCTGGAGCACAGGTCATCGGCTTTCCCGAGTGCTACATCCCAGGACATCCCTATTGGTATGACTTCTATCTAGCAAACGATCCGATCTGTAGCTCCTTCAATCTGGAACTTTTCAAGAATGCTGTGGTCGCGCCCAGTCCCGCCACCGAGGCACTGGGAAAAGCGGCGCGGCGTGCCCAGGCTTATGTCGTGATGGGCATCGCCGAAAAGAATGCGGGCAGCTACGGCACCCTCTATAACACTCAGCTTTTCTTCGGGCCCGATGGCACTCTGTTGGGAAAGCATCGGAAGCTGGTACCCACCATCTGGGAGCGTCTGGTTCACACGGGTGGTGATGGGAGTACCTTGAGAACATACGACACTCCTTTTGGTGGACTCTCAGGTCTCATTTGCGGCGAGAATATCAATAGTCTGGCACGTACCGCACTGCTGCTGGAGGGCGAGGTGGTTCATGTAGCAAGCTGGCCATCCTTCGGAACTCAGGGCTACGAACGCCAGTTCCACACCATGGATGTCCGAATGCGCTACTACGCCTTCGAGGGACGCATATTCGTCATTTCGGCGGCCTCCGTGTGGAGCGAAGAAATGAAAGATGTGCTTCAACTGGACTCCCACGCCCGTGCGCGCTTTATCGGCGAGGGAGGTCATTCTGGAATTCTCGATCCGATGGGCGACTACATCGCCGGTCCCCAGGACGAAGGTGAGACAATTCTTTACGCTGACCTGGATTTTGAGCAGGTGACAAAGGGCAAACTGCTGCATGACGTCACAGGTCATTACCAGCGCTTTGACGTTTTCTCGCTCCGCGTGAATCGACAGGCCTACGGACCCAAAGCTGGGCGTGACGCTGACCAACAAGCTGGCCCGCTTGAGGTCAGCCAGGAAACCGAAGCGGACAGCGACCTGCTTGTCCATGACCCAGATCTCGTCCAGAGTTAGATTTCCAAGACTTTCCCGTAGATGCTGGGAGAGTTCGGGGACAGGAGAGTTCGGGGACAGGCCCAAGAATTCTCCCCGCATACGGGGCCGGCCCCCGAACTCTCCCGAATTTCATCTGCTATAATTCCGAATGTGATGCGGTCAGACATTATCCTTACCAACATTGATTCCGTTCCTGGAAAAACCGTCGTCGAACACTTTGGGTTGGTCCAGGGAGCCACCATTCGAGCCAAGCACATCGGCACAGATACCCTGGCCGCGCTGAAAAACATCGTCGGTGGGGAACTCAAGGGATACACCAAACTCCTGCAAGAGTCTCGTCAGGAGGCTACCGAGCGAATGGTTGAACAGGCCAAGGAACTTGGAGCCAACGCCGTCATCAATATCCGCTTCGCCACCTCCTCGGTGGCTAAGGGGGCCGCGGAGCTCTTCGCTTACGGCACCGCCGTTCGTGTGAAGTAGATCGATGCTTGATCTGGTTATTTTCCTCACCTTGGTGACTGTGGGGTACTTTGCCGGTCGAGCGGCAGAGCATCAACACTACAAATCAATCCTGCTCCGTGAAAAGGCTTCCCTGCACCTGCCAACCGTGACCAGCGAAATGCTTCCGGAAGCGGACCGTATCGAAAAGACGTTTCTGGTTTCTGGAAGCTGTGTGATCTCCATCGACTATTTCAAGCGCATCCTGGCAGGGCTTCGAAACATCATTGGCGGGAGGATGACAGCTTACGAAACACTGATTGACCGCGCCCGCCGCGAGGCGATACTGAGAATGAAGCAGGAGGCTCTTGGCAGTCATATCATTGTCAATATGCGAGTGGAAACAGCCAGTGTTTTCAGTTCCACTGAACGCAGCAGCATTGGTAGTATCGAGGTCTTTGCGTACGGGACGGCGGTCAGACTGAAACGAGTATCTTGAAGTACACTCCCAAGCTGCTGAGCAAAAACATCAACGTTTCCAATACCCATCCGCTCAAAGAGTTTGCCATCCTCACGGGAGGCATTCTCGGAGCGCTGATCCTTGCCTACGTGCTGTTGGGTTTTGTCTTGGAACTGGTGGTGGTTCCACACATACCAGTCGGTGTGGAGCGATCCCTGGGGGAGCTGTTTCTGGGGAATTATGCCGTCCAGGACTCGGCCGACACCCAGTACCTCCAGAAGATCCTGGACCGGCTGGTGGAGCACCTCCCTCCACAGGCGCTCGATTACCAGCTCCATGTCGAGGAGAATCCGACTGTTAATGCCATGGCGCTGCCCGGTGGCCATATCGTGCTCTATAGAGGTCTGCTCGATCGGATCGACTCGGAAAACGAACTGGCCATGATTCTCGGACATGAACTCGGCCACTTTGCCAAGCGCCACCATCTCAGAGGGTTGGGACGGGTACTGGTACTTCTGGTTCTCTCTACCACCATACTGGGGGACCAGAGCGGGATCACGCAGTTTCTCCAGAACAGTCTGGCCGGGGTCGAGTCCAAGTTCTCCCAAGAGCAGGAACGAGAGGTAGACCAATTCGGCCTCCATCTTCTTCAGAAGACTTATGGTCACGTGGCCGGGGCCACCGACTTCTTCGAACGGATTCAAGAGGAGGAACCCCGAGATCATCTGGCCTACTTCTTCGCCTCCCATCCCTCGCCGTCCAACCGCGTCGATTCCCTGCAAGAGTTGATCGCCAGCGCCCGTTATCCCATCAGAGAAAAGACGCCGCTGGTTCTCCCAGAACATCATTGATGGCCGCCTGGCCCATTAGGTGTCGTGCCTTGTGGGAATGTAAACTACCGTTGACACTTTGGGCAGAGTCCGAGGACTCGACGACCCCAGGTGTATTCTTGAAATTGCTTACTAAGTTTGATTATGACAATATCTTAATAAGATTCTACCGGTAATCCTCCCTCTCTGGAACAAGAATTGCTGTTGGTAAGGAGACTAGTGTGTAGCCCTTGAGTTAAACCGGCATTACATACCGATCGACGCTGGTTGGGCTCGTAAACTGAAATGACAGAAGAGGGAGGTAGAATTTGTTGCAACCGTTAAAATCAGTTTTGTGGGCTGATTGATGGAGAAATTGATGGAGAAGCTGTAAGCATTCCCCTCAATTGAATCCTCAAGCCACAAGACAAGCAGGTGTGCGCCCTATCAAAATCAGGCTAGGGCGCACGGACCTGCACTCCTAGACTCCTCAAATAACTCAGCCCCGATAGTTTTTAGCCCTCACTTCTCAGAGCGGCGAATCCACGGAAGCGGCTCGTTTGCGCCCTCCTGCCACCAGATACACTACTGACCCAATTCCCCACAGCAATAGAGTAAAAATCACGCCTTCGACCACATGACCGAACATGTGACCCCAGGTGTTCGCTTCCTGTGGACCCGTGTAGTAAGTATCGATTCCTCCAAAGTCATCAACGGCAATGCCGAGAATGACAAACAGCATGGCGGAAAAAGCGAACAATGCAGCCAGAACAAGCAGATCGCGAAAGGTCCCCCCCCGCCGTGCCACTGCTACGGCATAGATCACCATTGTGATAGGGAGCAGTATGGTGAGGCTCACCCAGTTCGTCCCTTGATCAAAAGGAATCTGAAAAAGTGGTTGGAGGAGAAAGCGCACTATCGCCACCAGAAGCAGTAGTCCGATTCCCACTCGAGCTTCTTTTCCCCCTCCTAAATATCGCTCTTTGAACCCTTGAGAATGGGCTCAGCTGACTCAGATGCCCACTGCGACGAGGAAAGAGCTGCCAGAAACGAGACAATCAGCTCCTGGGTATCTCCAATATCCTCGTAGAGGATTCCATGCTTCTTTGCCGGCACCATAACAAGGTTCTTTTTGCTGGTACCCAGCTTTTCATGGATGAGTTCGGCGCTCTTGGGATCAACGGTCGGGTCGTCAGCCCCCTGAATGAGGGTGACCGGACACTCGACTTCAGGCAGTCGTTCTTCCAGCTCGTCCAGCATGCAGCGCAGCTCGTACAGACCGCGGATGGGCTTGTTGCGATAGTTGATATGGGGATGCTCTGGCTCGGTCGGGCTAAACGGCATGATGCCTTCAAAGGATGTAACCCAGCGAACCAGCCGATTGACTCCGTGAACCAGTGGCACAAAGTTCATGCCGCGGTCCCGGAACTTCAGGGGCACGGAGATGGCTGCCACCCCAACCAATCGATCCGGGCGCTCAGCGGCCAGGAGAAGTGACAGGCCTCCGCCGGTTGAGAATCCGACCAGGCAGATGCGGCGCGCAAACGCCGACAATACCTGATACCCTTCTCGCACCGGCTCCAGCCAATCCTGCCAACTCCTCTCCCGGAGATCCCAGGGAGAAGTACCGTGACCCTTCAGTCGTACTCCAAGCACAGGATAACCGAGGGAGTGCAGTCTCTCACCAAAAGGACGGACCTCGGCGGGCGAGGCCGTGAACCCGTGCACCAGAACAACACCCAGTTCCTTTCTCTCTGGGGGGAGCAACAGGAACGGCTCCCCGCTCTCAGTAACCGTCTCCTGCTGGTTGATCTTCTCATAGCGAGGTTTGGAAAAGTACTGCCTGTCCCAGGAGTAAGCCATGAGTTGGTCATCAAACCGCAGCTTTGCCATCGTTTGGGCGTCCAGCAGCGAGGCTGTCTCAATCGACTGCTCAACCGAGTGGGAGACCCCGGAGACAGGCGCCACCTCGTTGGCATAGACCACCACCAGGTTTTCGAGACGGATCTCGTCGAACTCGTGCTCCTGGGAGAGCTTGGGAAGAAACCGGTATCGTCCATTGACTTTCTCAACAAGATCCATAGAGATAGTGGTTTTCAGAAACCGCTCCAGCCCCGGGCATCGGCCCTGGAGAACCCCACCATACCCCTGTGGGTTCTTGAGACTTCGATGAAGGTGAAGGGAAGATTCCTTTTGGGCGTGTTTCACCGCCAGGTAGAGGATCTTGTGGAACAGGATCTGATCAATTTCCGTTTGCCCTTTGTCCACCAGTGTCAGGATAATGCATGAAGCCAGGTGACTGAGATGAACGGTCACGCCGATATACATCCTGTGCATGTACTCGTCTCTGATTTTCCGGGCTTTGCTTCCCATATGCCTGGCGATGAAGCGGGCATTCCACCTCCCCCCGTCGGGCATCAGCCCGAAGAATCCATCCAGGGAATCGATCTTACGGCCCAGACGGGTCATGAGCTTCCGTTCCCACCAGCGCCAAAATCTGGGGGGGTGCACCGGTTCACCCAGACGGACATCCATGTCCGTGTCCTTGAGGAGGATATTGCCCTCGATCAGCAGTTCTTCAGAAAGCCTGCGGCTCAGTCCCCTGCTCAGGATTTCCCCCACCTTCCGCAGGACGTTGTCGTTGACTCGGATGGGATAGAAGGTAATGTTAGCGGGTACAATAAGGGTCGGCCGACGCGCCGCAGCCAATAGCGCTTCCTCACTCTCCAGACCCAAGGCCTCAACCCACGCCTCCACACGCCTCATGTTCCCTCTCTCATGGGCCCGCAGGATGGTCGTCTTGAAGGCATCCAGTGCGAGTGCCAGGACAGCGGCTCCGGTGTGGTGTTTGCGCCTCTTTCTTGCCATGCGTGAGTAAACCTTATAGTTTCCTTTGCTATCTACCACCTGGCGATCCTTCACCATCCCGCCCTCTGGAAAAACAATCACCTTTCGACCCCGCAGGATTTCTTCGGCCAAAAGCGGAAGAAGCCTGGGATGGTTATGGGGTACTGCTCCCACCTTCAACAGATAGTTTGACAAGGCAGAACCCTCGACAAAGAAATCGCTGGCTGCCACCGAGCGGCAAAAGGCCCCGGTCTCTTGGTATATCAGGTACTGGGGAATGAAGGTCTCAAAGCGCGCAAAGTGGTTGAAGAGAAAGATTTCTCCGGCCTCGAGTTGGCCTGTGTGATGCAGCTTGAGATTGACTCGCAGAATCTTTTTCAGGATCGTGAAGATCCGTACGGACCACTCATAAGTGGCCTGGTTGATCTGCAGAAGATCCCTTTGTTCTGGCATTCTTAACCGTCGCCTCACTGCTCTGGTACTGAACCAGAAACTCCAGGAGTTGGATTTGCTCCCCCTCTTCCATCTGAAGGAACTCTAGAGCAACTTCATTGAGAGGTTTTCCGTCGCGTTGAAATGGGTTCGATCGAACCACCCATCCGACGGCATTCATGGGATGGGAGTCGGGAAAATAGAGGTTTATCTCCAGTTTATCTCCCGCTTTAAATTGAAGGCTGGTCTCAAATAACAACCCGCCCACACTGATGTTTTCGGTCTCGGAGTTAACAACTCTCTCGCCGATGAGTTGTGAGTCGGCAGCGTCAATGACGGTGAACCAGAAAGGAATGTGCATGCTAACCCTAGGGGACTTTCTCCGCTGCACGGTTATCCCTTTATCATGAACTGAGATGGCCAGGTGTCGTTTGCCGGAGGAAGCGATGTTGACGACCTCTGCCTCCCAGTAATAGACAACAGCCTCTTCATCCCAGTATTTGAGTCGGACCTTCTCTCCTTCCTGAAACAGGTCCTGTGAGGTGGGTCTGGCAAGCTCCAACCAGATTTCAGCTAAAGAGCTTTCTACGATAGTAGCGGCGAGAGTCTCCTTCGAGTCCCCCTGGATGGAAATAGCTAGCCCTGCCGTCGGGTACTGGCCGAGGCCAGCAGCGCCCTTATCAATCATTTGCCCTGCCCTTCAAGGCTCTAGAGAACTCAATACTACCACAGAGGTCTGCACGAGAAGGCGCTTCCAGCCCAAGAAAGGAACTACCCTGTGATCTGTAGTCGCACTTGCTCGAGTCCAGCCACTATCAGGACCCATTGAAGCTGCATCTGGTCCCGAATCGGCATGGCTCTCAACCCTCTCTGCGACGCCTCTTCTCCAACAGCGCCGGTCCCTGTCTGCTCAGACCTTAATCTATCCTTCCATTCTTCAATCAACTCTTTCCATCGTTCAGCTTCTGGATCGGGAGGACCCAGAGTTTCACCCACTTTCGGGAGAATAAACAACGGCATTTCAGTAACAAGCGTGAGCGGATCACCTCCCACAGAGCGAATCGCTTCCATCGAGCTGGGCCGGAACTTTCCGGCAGTGAGTTCGTCCTGACGATCAAGAAAAAACTGGGTCATCGATTTCGAATCAGGGCGAGTGCAAAATCCCTCTTCAAGCCGGCGGAATCCTTTCTCTCCCTGACGGTCGACGTCATGAAGCCGATATCCCAATTCTTTCACGGCTCGTCTGCATTTGGCTTTCAGCTCTTGGCAGCGCGACAACCAGGCAGGTTCGATCAAAAACCAGGGCCCACCTGCAAATGCCATCCCATGTAAAGAGACATGAAGGTGGAATGAGTCCCCCGCCTTCATCCACCAGGCGGCAACGCTCTTATTCTCGGGCCGAGCATCCACATCCCCCCCATCACGGGGAAAACCGAACTCGATGTCATCACCGGGCAGTTCGCGTCTTACGTGACTGAGATATTGAATGAAGTCGATGTGTTCGTCCCGGTCCCGGTACCATGAACGATTCACCGCTTCTCCGTCAGGGTTAGCATGAGGAACGATCCACCATTGATAATCTTCTAGGATCGGTGAGTGTTTCGGAAGATGAGAGAGATAGGAGACGAAATGCCTTAGAAAACGAGGACCGACTGGCTCATCGGCATGGCATCCAGCGATCAGGCTGATTCGGAATGCTCCCTGGCCGAAACAATAGCCAGCCAAAGATCTCCGCTCCCGGGAGTAGCCGATCATTTCTCCCTCGGGAAGAGAAGCTGGTGAAGCAGCAATGATTTCTTCGAAAAGCTCCTGCATGCTCTCAATCGTGCATCAAACGGTCGATGCACCTCCAAAAAGGATATACTAGTCCGGCTGATGAGAGTCGCCGGAATTCAATTCTCCTGTGAAGAATCCAAGGAACAGAACATCAGCAAGGCGGAAGAGCTGATAAAGTCTGCCGTTGACCGTTGCCAACCCCAACTCGTATGCCTTCAGGAGCTCTTCACCACACGCTATTTCCCCAGCCAATTTGACTATAGCTTCTTCAACCTGGCGGAGAAGATACCCGGGCCCACCACCACCAGAATGGCTCAGGTCGCCAAACAACATGGTGTCTATATTATTGCCCCCATCTATGAAGAGGCAGAGCCGAATCTCTACTTCAACAGTGCCCCTCTGATCTCTCCAGATGGCAAGATCCTGGGTGTCTACAGGAAGATCCACATTCCTCTCTTTGACTATACCCTCAAAGATGACACCAATGGAGAGATGAGACATATCTCTTCCTATGAAAAGTTCTACTATGCTGGTGGGAACGATGTCCCCATTTTTGATACTGATATCGGCAAGATAGGGATACTGATCTGCTGGGATAATGAGTTCCCTGAATTGTGGAGACTTTTGGAGATGAAAGGGGTCGAATTTGTGTTTTCTCCCTATGCCATGTCCAGACCCACAGGCGAGTTTTATAAGGAGCAGTGGCTCTTTGAGGCAAGGTGCTGCGCCTACTATTTCACGACTTATGTCATGAAAGTGAATCGGGTCGGCCCGGAGGGAGAGATGGTCTATCGTGGGAAAAGTCTGGTGGTTGATCCCACTGGAAAGTTAATAGCTGGTCCCGCAAGTGAAGAGAAAGACGACATCCTGTGGGCGGATCTCGATTTGGAGACAGTCAGGGAGCTCAGAAACAGGAGACCCAGGCTCATGAACAGGAGACCTGAGGTTTACAGACAACTCTGCGAACCCCTGGCCAAACTCGAGACCATCTTCACCGGAGAGCCCAGCCCCCACGGGAAGCCCACCTAGTTCGTGCCTTCGGAGCGCGCTTCGCGCGCGTTCCAGGTTCTAGGTTTCAGGTTCCAGGTTTCGGGACTTTGTCAGCGGTCTGCTGTCTATTGTCTCTGGTCTGTGGTCTGTGGTCTGTGGTCTGTGGTCTCTGGTCTGTGGTCTCTGGTCTGCCGGCTTTTGAGTCCCCTTTTCCTGCTTCCACGATACAGCAGGCGAATCGGGGTGGCATAGAAACCATACTTCTCACGCAGACGGTTCACCACGAAGCGCTGGATTGAGAAATGCAGCTTTTGGGAAGCGCGGGTAAAAAAAACAAAGGTTGGCGGAGTCACCGCTACCTGGGCAGCATACTTGACAGGAAACTTCCAGGTACGGCCTGCCGACGACAGCATAGGTTGAAGGTCCGTCTCCAGAAACTTGTTGAGTTCAGCTGTAGAAACGCGCAGCAGTCGAGCCTTATAGGCCTCCCCGACGAGATCAAGGATCTTCGTGACCCGCAAACCCTTTTTAGCGGAGACAAAGATCATCGGTGCGTAGTCCAGAAAGCGCATGCGCAAACGAAACTCCTTCTCCAAGCGGGCTGCCGTATGCGTGTCCCGAGCAATCAAATCCCACTTGTTGACCACCACGATGACCGATCTGCCCGCTTTGTGGGCATAGCCTCCGATGGTGGCATCCAGCTTGGTGGCCCCTTCCGTGGCCTCGATCACTAACAGAACGACATCGGCTCGCTTCAAGTTTTTTCGCGCCATCAAAACACACATCTTTTCCGCCTCGAGTTCTGTTTTTCCCTTGCGGCGAATTCCCGCCGTATCGATCAGACGATAGGACTGACCTTTGAACTGCAAAACGGAATCAATTGAGTCACGGGTGGTACCTGGGAGGTCAGTGACAATGGCTCGCTCTTGACCCAGGAGGCGATTCAGCAGTGAAGACTTGCCGACGTTGGGACGACCAATGATGGTGACCCGGATTTCTTCTTTGGTGCTTGCCTCCGACAATTCTGGAATTCGTTCCAGGATCTCCTCCACCAGGACTGAAACCCCCAGTTTGTGCTCAGCGGAAACCGGGTAAAGCAGTTTCACACCAAAGGCATAGAATTGCGCCACCTCTGGTTCCACTTGAGGGACATCCACTTTGTTGACCACCAAAAGAAACTCCTTGCCGCGCGCTCGCAGAAGAGAATTCAAGGTCTGGTCCAGTGGATTGATGCCCTGACGGGCATCCACCACAAAGAGAATGAGGTCAGCTTCTTCCATGGCGATTTCCGCCTGCTGCAGAATCCTCTCCGGAATGATCTCTTTCTGGTCGGGAATGAGCCCACCGGTGTCGATCACCTCGAATTGCTTTCCATGCCATCGAGCAATTTCGAAGAGGCGATCCCGAGTTATTCCCGGTTCATTCCCGACAATGGCCTTTCGTTTGCGGGTGAGCCGATTAAAGAGGGTGGACTTCCCGACGTTTGGTCTTCCCACGATGGCGACTCGATACATGTCAATTGTCGTCCACGAATTGCCGATAGCGGCCAAGATCAGCAAGAGGTAAGGAAGCCCGCAGATGAATACCATCTTCACGGTATTCCTGTGAGCAAATGTTCGCTCGCTCCCGCAGCTTTGCAACCAGATCCCCCCTATGCAAGGGGATAGTCAGGTGAACTTCCCGGTAATTTCGGTTAATCAAAAACTCAATTCTCTGAAGAAGCCGAGGCAACCCTTCTTTGCTTCGAGCCGAGATGAAAGCATGCTCGAGTGAAGTTTCGACATGGGGAACTTGTTCCAAGAGATCGATCTTATTGAACGCTTCCAGGATGGGAGTGCCCTCCAGACCAATCTCATCTAAAACCTCATAGACGGCTTCCCGCAGTGCCTCATAATTTGGATGAGAAACGTCAATCACGTGAAGAATCAGATCCGCCTCCAGGGTTTCCTCCAGTGTGGCATGGAAGGCTGCCACCAGCGTGTGGGGAAGTTTCCGAATGAATCCGACCGTGTCACTGAGGAGAGTCTTCTGACCCGAATCCAGTACCATCTTACGAACCAGGGGATCCAGGGTGGCAAACATTCTCTGGCTGACGTAAGTTTTTTGGTCGGTCAGAGCATTGAAAAGAGTCGATTTTCCTGCATTGGTGTACCCCACCAGACTGATGGTGGGAATGGGCACTCCCTGGCGCTTACGGCGCTGCAGTGCCCGTCTTGCTTCCAGTCTCTGCAATTCCCTTTTCAGGCGCGAAATCCGCACCCGGATGGTGCGCCGATCGACCTCGAGTTTTGTTTCGCCAGGTCCACGCGTCCCTATGCCGCCTCCCAGACGAGATAAGGTCAAGCCAGCTCCCGTGAGCCGCGGCAACCAATACTCCATCTGGGCCAGCTCCACCTGCAGCTTCCCCTCTCGGCTTTGCGCCCTTTGAGTAAAGATGTCCAGAATGAGCTCGCTGCGATCGATGATCTTCGTCTCCAGAAATCCTTCCAGGTGGCGAAGCTGAGCCGGTGTCAAATCCTCGTTGAAAATCACCAGATCGGCTTGGCAGCTCAATACCGAATTCTGAATCTCCTCCAATTTCCCCCTCCCCACCAGATAGGAGGGATCGGGCTTGGATTTTTCCTGAAGAAAGACTTCGGATACCTGTGCTCCTGCGCTGGCTGCCAGCTCTTCCAGTTCCCTTAAGGACTCCTTTTCAAAGGAGCGCTGGCGGGCATCCCGGCAAACACCGACAAGAACGGCACGCTCTGGACGCGGTGAGGTTGCTTCCATCGTGATTGATTGTATCTTATCTCGAGTGGAATCAGCTGCCGGCGCTCACAGGGACACCTTCTTTCGTGAAGAACTTGAAGATCTGCTCTCCGTGGAAGCGCCCAGTCTCGATAAAAATACGGTTGGTCATCTTCCCGGAGACAACCGAGCCAGCCAGATAGATTCCCTGGACATTTGTCTCCAGTGTTTCGGGATCATGCTTGGGAATACAGGTTTCCAGGTCGACCTCGATTCCCATCCTCTCCAGAAACCTCACCGAGGGACGATAACCCGTCATTGCCAACACCAAGTCATTCTCCAGACTCTTCGCTCCCTCAGGGGTGGAGATGAGAATCTCTGTCTCTCGAATCTCCTTCACAGTAGTGGAAAAATAGGCCTTGATCTCACCCCGCCTGATGCGATTGTTCAGGTCGGGTAAAACCCAGTATTTCACCTCCCTGCCCATGGCCTCACCCCGGTGAATCAAGGTCACTTCGGCACCTCCGTTGCGATATAAATCCAATGCCGTCTCAGCCGCCGAGTTTTGACCTCCTATAACGGCTACCTTTTTCTGGAAATAGGGGTGGCACCCAGAGTAATAATGACTGACCTTGGCAAGATTCTCACCAGGAATATCGAGCATATTGGGGTTGTCATAATAACCCGTGGCAATGATCACCCTCCTCGACCGATATTCTTGCTTTTGATCAAGACGATTCCTACTCTGCACCAGAAAATCATTCTCCTGGCCCTCCACCGAGATCACTCGCTCGTGGTACTTGACGGGGAGCTCAAAGTCATTTGCTACACGTCGATAATATTTCAAACCATCCAACCGCTTGGGCTTCTCCGAGGAGACAATCATGGGAATGCCACCGATCTCAAGCAACTCAGGCGTGGTGAAGAAAGTCATATCGGCTGGAAAATGGTAGATCGAATTGACCAGACAACCCTTCTCAATCAACCAAAATTCGAGGTTTCTCTGCTTCGCTTCAATGGCGCAGGCCAGACCTGCAGGGCCCCCTCCCACGATGATCCAATCCAGTGGTCGAGTCACATTGACACACTCTCTCCAGCTTATCTAGAATAGCGATTTGCGGGCGATTAGCTCAGCTGGCTAGAGCGCCGCCTTCACACGGCGGAGGTCACTGGTTCAAGTCCAGTATCGCCCACCAAGTTAACTCCTTATCTCCAAATACTTACGTCACTTCACTGCCTTGATACTCGTCGAGCCGTGCTCGCAATGTTTCCGTTTTGTTTCCGCCTTCCCACCTTCTAGCACTTTCAGAATCTTCTTCGCAGAATGTTCAGGTGAGAAGTGTGCATAATGCTTCTCCGTCGTTGTGACGCTGGCATGGCCCAGAACAGACTGGATGTCGTGCATGTTTGCTCCATCTTCAGCAAGATTGATTGCATAGTGTCGACGAAGGTCTTTGACCTGCATTTGAGGCAATCCAACTTTCTCCCTGGCCTGCTCCCAGGCTTTTCGACAATCGTGCCAACGGTCTTTGCTCTTGAGATTGTAGAAGACATAAGGACAGCCATCTATAGACTGTAAAACATTCACGGCTTCTAAGGCAGCTTCCGTCAGCGGAGCATAACGATACTTCCTTGACTTTGTGTCCTCTGTGAAGACCACCATTTCTGACTCCTTCTGTATTTGCCAGTGTTGTAACGATAGAGCTTCCTCACGTCTGCATCCGGTCTCGCGAATGAAGATGTATAGGGGTCTGCAATCGGGTCTCACGGCATTGATTACTGCATCAACTTGCTCATCAGTGAATCGTGGCCGTTCCTTTTGGTTCTCCCTTAAGTTCTTGAACTGCGTGATTGGATTCGACTCAATTACTCCACATTCCTCAGCATAACTGAGAAGATGCCTGATAGTGTTGAGGTCTTTGTTAATGGTGCCTTCCGCAAGCCCACCCTGCTTCCTTTTTCGTACATAATTGTGAAGATATGCCGGTGAAATTGCGGTCAAGTCGAGTGTACCCATGTAGCTGTTGAGCGCGTTCAATGAGGTTTGCTTTCGCAGCCAAGACTTCTTTTTATTCCGCACTTTCGCATACTCTTCAATATAGGTCTTCGAAAAATCCTTCAACATCACTGTTCCACGGTCTCTGAGCTTGAGCTGCTCTTTAAACTCCTGCCAAGTACCATCCACAATCGAAGCGTTGATCCTATCCAGCAGTTGCTTCGCCAGAGTCCGGTTGCCGCACACTCGTGTGGTCCGGCTTCCATCCGGCCAACGTTTATCACATACGATCTGTCCTCGATATTTTCTAATTCCCATTATCCAACCTCCTTCCTTGGGTTCGAGGACAGGTCGGACTTCGACGGATTATACGCAGAAGGTCTGAAAGTGTCTCTAAAATTCAAACTATTTCCTCCAACAGCGTCCGGCAGAGCACCAATAAAATCATCCAACCACTCTTTGCAATAGATTCTGTCTCCGCCAGGGAGAATCTTGGCTCGAATAAGACCCAAGTCGGTGTATTTGCGCAAGGTATTCTTAGATAGGCCCGTATAATCAGCAGCGGTGGAGATTTTAAGATAGAACCGCTGTGGGACTTCGATGATTTCGATTATTTTGATTTGCTTGTCGCAACTTATTACTGTCTCTCCCTATACAAAAAGTGCGCCAACCGTGCCACTAAATAGATAACCTAATTGTTTACAGCAACTTGTGCTGGAGCACTTTTGCCTCAAACCTCTCATTCTCGTACCACCTACTGTGCCACGAACTGCGCCAGGGCATCCCGATGCAGGTGGAGAACGCCACGTCGCACTCCCGCAAGTGTCTCTCGCTTAGTGAGGCGTCCTTTATCTGTGCTGCGCAGTAGGTTTTTTTCTTTTAGCCGTTTCCTGAGCGTACTCTCGCTGACCACTAGACTTCCGCCGGAGGCCGTGGCCATCTGCTGCGCCGCTGCGTAGGCGGCTTTCGGCTCAAGGTACAAATCATCGCCATCAATCCAACCGATGCAGCTGCCCTGCGGTGTGCAATACTCGTAACCTTCACGCCAGCCCCAAGCTTTCGATTCTTCAGGTTCACCTCCATCTGGGCTTTCCAGATGAGCCTTGCCGCTCGCAATAGCGGCTCTGAGGAACTCCAGAAACTGTCGCGTTGGCTCATCAGCGGTCTGATGCTGTTGTTGAGCAGCTGCTCCTTCGACAAGGGCCTTCCACCCTCTACCCCATAACTCTTGTCTACTCTCAGCCGTGATTGCGCCGGCATCCTGGGCGAAGTCTAAGAAAAGTCTCCAGCCAATAGCGAAGTTGGCCACAATGTCGGGAGTGCGCTTGTGCATTCCGCACTCGGAAGCTTGCTTGCGCAGCTCGCAAATCTTCTTCTGAAGATTCTGTCGAACCACCTCATATTGAGGGGCAAGCCAACGGATGAAACCTGCCGTTGTCTTGCTGTAACAACCGTTGGCAGCATCCTCTTGGC
>JAPUKI010000381.1 GCA_027295745.1 Acidobacteriota bacterium | reverse complement strand
GTCTCGAGGGCCCCGACTTGACCTGTTATGTGGACATTGTCGCCCACTATGCATTCCTGTACTTCCGCAGGTTGAAAGGGGTGAAGGGGCTGCCCGTTTCCTCCTCCGGCAAAGTCGTGGTATTGATGTCCGGAGGGATTGACTCACCCGTCGCCGCTTTCAAGGTGATGAAGCGCGGTTGCCGTGCCATCTTCGTTCATTTTCACAGCATTCCCCACACCACGCCTGAATCCCTGGACAAGGTGCGCCAGTTGGTTACGATCCTCACCGAGTACCAATATCTCTCGAAGATCTACATGATCCCGTTCGCAGAGATACAGCGACAAATCGTGGCCTTCACCCCCGCTGAGACTCGAGTGATCTTGTATCGTCGGCTCATGATGCGATTGGCTGAAGAAATTGCTCGGCGGGAAGGCGCTCAGGCCTTGGTCACAGGGGACAGCATTGGACAGGTTGCTTCCCAGACCCTGGAAAACCTGCGTGTCATTTCCGACGCATCCCAACTGCCAATTTTGCGTCCCTTGATTGGAGAGGACAAGGAAGAGATCATCAGCCTTGCCCGGAGCATCGGGACTTATGCCATCTCTATTCTGCCTCACGATGACTGTTGCTCTCTGTTCACTCCCCGACATCCTGAAACACGAGCCCGGCTGGATGGGATTTCTCGAGTAGAAAGTGCTTTGGATATACCCCGCATGGTCCAGGAGGCCTTACAGCAGGTGGAGATTGAAAAAATCGAATTTCAAGGTCAGAACCGACAAAAAGCAATGAGCTGGTAACACAAAAATGGGTCATCTACCGCAACTCTTGATCATTCTGATAGGGATCATCGTAGCCGCCAAACTGGCAGGAGCACTGAGCGTGCGTTTTGGACAGCCGGCGGTTTTCGGAGAGATCGCAATCGGTTTAATTCTCGGTCCCACGGTCTTGAATGTTCTGGACTGGAATCTGTTCTCACAGGCTGGCCCACACGGCAGCGGAGCCATCGACACCTTGATCAATGCCGCCCAGCAATCCGGCTCACTGGAGGAACCGGCGAACTCGCTTTTTTTCCAGGGTCTGGTCAGAGATTTGGCAGAGATTGGGGTCATTCTTCTCATGTTCGTGGCCGGCATGGAGACCGATTTGGAGGGGATGAAGAAGGTGGGAAAGACCGCTCTCTGGGCCGCCGCAGGAGGGATCCTTCTGCCTTTCCTGGGGGGAACCTTGGCGAGCGTTTATTACGGATTTCCTCTTTACTGGGAAGCCATTTTTGTGGGAACCATTCTGACGGCCACTTCCGTTTCGATCTCCGCCCAGACTCTGATCGAACTGAAAGTCTTACGTTCTCGAGAAGGGACCACCATTTTAGGGGCAGCCGTGATCGACGACGTTTTGGGCATTATTCTGCTGGGTGTCATAACGGCCCTGTCCGCCGTGGGAGCTGCTGAGGAGGCGGAGAGGGCGGGGGTAGGCACCGTCCTGGGAATCCTGTTTTGGATCTCTCTCTATTTTGTAGGCTTCTGGTTCATCGGGAGAAGGTACCTGGAGAGATGGTGTGAGAGAATCAGTAAATTTCCGGCAAGCCAGGCCCTGCTGGCTTTCGTACTGGTGGTCGCTTTCTCCTATGCCTTGGCGGCCGAGATTGTTGCTCATCTGGCTGCGATCACAGGCTCTTATATGGCGGGAGTTTTGTTTGCTCAAACTCGCTTCAAGGAAGAAATCGACGACAAGATAAATCCTCTGACTTACTCCCTTTTTGTTCCGATATTTTTTGTCAGCATCGGTCTTCAAGCCAATGGTCGAGAATTGGGGGGAGAAATCGGCTTCCTGGTGACCATCGTCCTTCTGGCTATCTTCACCAAAATTGTGGGTTGTTTCCTGGGTGCACGAGTCAACGGCTTTGACAATATCCAGTCGTTGCGGGTGGGGATAGGAATGGTCAGTCGGGGAGAGGTTGGACTGATTGTGGCGGGTGTTGGGCTGGGTCGTGGCATCATCAGTCAGGAAATGTTTTCAGTGATGGTGATTATGGTCCTGGTGACCACCATGATCACCCCCATCATGCTGCGTTATGTGTTCCCTCGGGTAGAGGAGGTCCCCGGTGAGGTTTTCGAATCCATTGGCAGTCAAAGAATGAGACGGGAAAAAGACCGGGAAAAGTAGAAAACAAAAGGTCGTGCTCTGCATCTATGGGTATATGGAAATGATCTCTCGCAGAAGAACCATCCTGGGAGTCCTTTTAATCTCGACCTGGATTTCCCTGGCGGCTCAGTCTCAGCCCGAAGCAGAAGCGACGAGCGACCCTGGAGTTGAAAAAGTCACGCGGCTACTGGAGGAGTTGAGAGACAATCACAAGAACGGCACTGTTCCCAGCAGGACTTATGAACTCACTGAGGCCGAGTTGAATGCCTACCTGTTGGCCCAGCTCCGCCAACAGGATCAAAAGGCAGTGGAGAGCCTTTCGATCCTTCTCAAGGAGGGCACCTTCCTGACCTCTATAGAGGTCGACACGGATCAGTTGGAGTTGAAAGGCGATGCCCTAACCTTAGGTTTTCTCCGACTTCTACTCAAAGGTAAACAGACTCTGGAAGTTGAGGGCAAACTGGAGGCGGCAAATGGCATAGGAACGTATCGTGTCCAAGAGGCTCGACTGAGCGGCTTTCCTATTCCCGCTTCTCTGGTCAACGAAATCTTAAGCTCGATGGGCCAGAAACAGAATCCTCCCTTTGACCCCACGGAGCCTTTCCCGATGCCCTTCGCTATTGAGTCTGTTACTGTCCAACCCGGAAGGCTGATTCTTCGAACAGAATCCAGGATACAGAATACAGAAGGTAGAAGATAGAAGACATTTGAAGAGAGACTTTTGAATTCTGACTTCTGTATTCTGTATTCTATCTTATCTGATAGTAATCCTCAGAGAACTCTCCTTTTTGCCATCGAATGAGATAGCCAAACTCTGGAAGCAAGGGAAAAAGTCGGTTGGCTTTGAAATAGAGGAACAGGCCGGCATTGATTCGAAGGTGACTCCTAATTCTCCTGAAGGAACCACTCTCAGCCAGACTTGCCTCTGTTCCAACAGTGGTGCGCAGAGTTTTCTGCCATCCCTCCTCACTGTTTGAAATCAGAAGGAAGTCAGGCATCTGCACCTGGTAAAGGATCTGTCCTGATTCGCTTCCCCTGTAAACACGAATATTCTGATAATCCAAAACATTCGTTTGAGCGGCTCCGAAAGTGTTCTGTACCGCCAACTCGATTCGGAGTTCAAGTGCTCGACCGTGAAGGGGGCGAGGTTTCAGAAAGGCCGTAAAATGAATCCGCCATGAGCCATTGGCTTGACGGTCAAGATGGTGGATGAAGAACCACAAACTTTCCACGTCATCGGTAAACAGGCTGACCACCTGCTCTCTCACTCCCTCGGGGATTCTCCCACCAATATTTTCCGAAGCCAGGTCAAACCAGTTTCGCAGGCGGGTATGCTCCAGAAAGTCGAGATTTGAGGGCGGATGGGTAATGACGATCAAGCCCAGGATGTCCTGTGGGACAGATTGCTCGAAATTGCTTCTCTGCACGGGCCGGAGAAACCAGATGATGCCCAGGCTCAGTTGGCAAAGCAGCAGTCCTATGGCGATAAGAAGGCGCATTAGACGATCCCTTTTGAAGTATGCTATTCTACGGCCCTTCCTTCAGCATGAATGTTAAACAACTCGAGGAAAAACTGGCAACCACCCATGGAGTCAACGAGAAGTTGGAGGTTCTGGACGAGCTCGCCTCCTACTATTACGATCACGATAACTACCAGAAGGCCATCACCTACTACCAGGAAGCTGAGAAATTAGTCCCGGCCGGCAATTCCCTAGCTTACTATCAAGGTCTGGAAGGCATTTGCCATTTTTTCTTGAAGAAAGACAAGGAAGCCTACCAGGCACTTCTGGGAGCCAAAGAAGTCCTTCGTCCCAAGGAGGATGACTTTGATCCGGAAATCTGTGGACTGGTCCATTACTTTTTAGGATCGCTCTATGAGTACAACGAGGCAAATGATAGCTCCCTGGAATGCCGGCTTGAAGCGTACGAGTACCTGAACCACCTCCATCGAGAAGCCCAATGGATGCTGCTGGCCGGGATGAGCCGGAACTACGAACAGCAGGGTGACTTGCGGAAGGCAGTGGAGTTCAACACTCAGGCCATCTCCCTCATCAGCAACGATGATCCTGAAGTCGTTTTCATTTTTGAAAGTCTCGGTTCCAGTCATTACGAACTGGGTGAGTACGAGAAGGCCCTGGAATACTTCTCACGGGTTCTGGAAGTGGATGCCGGGTTCGAGCGGAAAGAGGACATCTACTTCAGCATTGGCTTGTGCAATCAACGATTACTCGACTTCCGGCTGGCCCTGAAGTCTTATCTCAAGCTGCTGGAACTCAAAGAGCTGGTTCCCGACGGCGACTCGCTGTGCTGGCTGTACATCGAGATTGCTCACTGCTATTACAGTCTAAAGGAACACGAAAAGTCGATTGAATGTGTTGAGAAAGCTCTGAGCGAATCCATAGAGGACAAGGAAGAAAACGCCGAAATTCACAGCTATCTGAGCAATAATTATTATGCCTTGGGGAAGTATCAAGAAGCTGTCGAAGCTGGTGAAGCAACACTCAAGATCTCTGATCAGTTTCACAACCTGAAGATCATGCTTCCTAATCTGGCACTGAGTTACTACCAGTTGGGCCAGGAAGACAAGTTCCACTTCTATCGTGATTGGTGCAATCGTGCCTTCTCCGACCTGCGTTGGACCAAGGAACTGAACAAGCTGAAAATATAGAAAGCCCGCCGGCCATCGGATGTCCTTTCAACTACGGGTTGAGCCTGATCTGTTAGAGGGCGCTCTAACCATCCTCAGGACGCTTCACGATAAAGGACACAAGGCCTACTTTGCCGGGGGCGCGGTTCGGGATCTGGTCCTTGGCAAAAGCCTTTCTGAGATCGATGTGGCCACCTCCGCTTCCCCGCAAGAGATTGAACAGCTGTTCCCAAAGACTATCCCCGTGGGTAAGGAGTTTGGGGTGGTGGTCGTGGTACAGGACTCGGAAAACTACGAGGTGACAACTTTCCGCCAGGAATCCGGTTACGAAGATGGTCGGCACCCCACCAAGGTGAGTTTCACCGATGCCCGACACGATGTCGAGCGTCGTGATTTTACGGTCAACGCACTTTTCTTCAATCCCTTCAGCGAGGAAATCATTGACTATGTGAAGGGAAGAGAAGATATCAAGCGCAAGTTGATTCGCACTGTGGGTTCTCCTGAAAGCCGATTCCAAGAGGACAAGCTCCGCATCCTGAGGGCCTTGCGACTGGCCTGTCAGCTTGATTTTGAGATCGAAGGGAAAACCTACCGACAAGTGCAGCACTATGCCTCAGAAATCACTCAGGTGAGTTGGGAGAGAATCAGGGACGAACTGTTAAAGATTCTCACGGGCCCGGATCCGGCTAGGGGCCTGAAACTTCTGTTCGATTCAGGAATTCTGGCAGTGATCTTGCCCGAGGTTGCGGCCATGCACAATGTGCAGCAGCCGCCTCAATTTCACCCGGAAGGCGACGTCTTTGTACAC
>JAPUKI010000380.1 GCA_027295745.1 Acidobacteriota bacterium | reverse complement strand
TCGATGAGGCCTTCCGGTACGCTCACCTCCATGGCTTGGGCCAGGACATCGTCCAGTTCACGGTCCAGGGGAGTCTCCTCCCCTTTCCACTCGTTCCATTTTTTAGAGTTCATATCCTGCCTCCAATACGGCCTTCATCTTCTGGCGGGCGCGAAACAGCCACACTTTGACGGTAGCCGGCTTCTGCTTGAGCGTTCGCGCCACCTCTTCCACAGATTGGTCTTCGAGATAGAAGAGCACGACCGCTGCACGATGGTTGACCGGCAGTTGGGCGAGCAATTGATTGACCTGTTCCTGCTCTTCCCCATATGGCTCCTCTCCCTCCCAGGATCCGACCTGTTCCACCTGATCATTCTCAAAAGCATGTTGGCGCTTGCGTGCCTTCAGTCGGTCAATGCTGAGATTGGTGGCGATACGCTTGATCCAATGGGTGAAATTCCCGCCGCTTCTAAAGGACCTCAAGTGGCTCCACACTCTGAAGAAGGTTTCCTGAAAGACATCTTCTGCATCGGCTCTACTGCCCAGCATTCGAAAGGCCAAAGAATAGACAAACCCGGAATAGGCGTGCATCAACTCTTCAAATGCCCCCCGGTCCCCCTCCTTTGCCTGTTTGATCAGGGAAATAACTTCCGAGATCTCCAACCGGCCTACCTCCTGTTCGTCCCGTCCCCGAAACCACCCCAATACGGCTGTCGTTGCGTCCATTTTCCCGTTTCCGTCAATTTCCTGCCATCTTTATATACTGCCAGCGCCCCTTCGGGGTTACACCCCTAAGGAAAATCTTTGAGAGATTTTGAATTTCGGATTTTGGATTTCCCTTGTAAGATGTCCCTAATGTCTGATCCAAATCGCCTTTGTCTCCTACTCCTGGCCGCCGGCCTGACCGTGGCTGGAGCCGGGGCCCAAACGGGTCCCCAGAATTCCGACCAAAAAAGACGCATTGAAGTTCTTCGCATCGACTCGGAGATCGTCATTGATGGGGAAATGGATGAGCCGGCATGGCAGCGAGCGGAGACGGCCAAGGATTTCATCCAGCAGGAGCCGATCATGGGTGAGCCCACCAGCGAGCGCACCGAAGTGCGCTTGCTCTATGACGACACCACTCTTTATGTAGGAATCTACTGCTTCGATTCAGCCGGGGAAGAGGGGATCATAGTCACCAGTGTGCGCCGAGATGTCAGCCCCTTTGAAGGGGATTACTTTGGGGTGCTGCTGGATACGTTTAACGATGATCGCAATGCCTTTGTGTTTGGAACCAATCCCAGAGGAGCCAAAAGAGACGGCCAGATGGCTGGAAATGGCGAGAGCTCCAATTTTGACTGGGATGCGGTTTGGCACGTGAAGAGTAAAATTACGGAGCAGGGATGGCAAGCAGAAATGGCCATTCCCTTTAAGACCCTGCGCTTTAGAGAGGGCGAAGATCAGGTTTGGGGGCTGAATCTGACCCGAAAAATTCGCCGCAAGAACGAAGACGCCCACTGGGCCCCCATTCCCCGTCCTTTCCGAATCAACCGAGTCTCGCTGGCGGGTGAACTCAATGGCCTGAGCGGTATTAGCCAGGGCCGCAACCTCTATATCAAACCTTACCTCTCCCTGCCGGTGGTGCGACGGGAACAGGATGACGTCGATTTTCTTCCCGAACCTGGACTCGACTTGAAATGGGGAGTTACTCCGGGGCTGACCCTGGATTTAACCGTGAACACGGATTTTGCGCAGGTGGAAGCGGATGAGCAGCAGATCAATTTGACCCGCTTCAGTCTCTTTTTCCCCGAGAAGCGTGAGTTCTTCCTTGAAAATGCCGCCATCTTCGAATTCGGCAAGTCGCGGAGAGAATGGGGTGCCAGCGGGCGTGATGTCATTGCTTTTTTCACCCGGCGGATAGGCATTGAACAGGGTGATCTGGTTCCCATTCTGGGGGGTGCCCGCTTCAGCGGGACTGCCGGGAAGTACCGTGTGGGACTGCTCTCGATGCAGGCCGACGAGTTCGAGACCACCCCCTCCACCAATTTTTCGGTCGCTCGCGTTCGTCGCGACATCCTGAAAAGTTCCAATTTCGGCGGCATCTTCATCAACAAGCAAGGTGGGGGGCAATACAATCGCACCTTTGGGATGGATGCCAACTTGAAGTTCGATGCCCTCAATATCTCATCCTTTCTCTTGAAGACCGATACTTCAGGGATCGATGGGGAAGATATGGCGGGTGATTTCAGTGCGGCCTGGAAGGATCGGCTGTGGGACATCCGAGCTGAATTTGTGTCGATCCAGGACAATTTTAATCCTGAAGTAGGGTTTGTGCCTCGAAGGGGGATTCGAAAGAGCCGAGGAGTGTTGACCTTTAAACCCAGACCCGGGGAACGAATCCCCTGGGTTCGCGAGTTTCGGCCTTCCTATGTGGTCGACTACATCACCAATCAGGAAAATGTGCTGGAGACTCGAACCTTTGACACGGGTTTGACCACCGAGTTTCAGGACACGGGGTTGCTGAAGTTGGGTGTTGTGGGCAAGTTCGAACGACTGGACGAGCCCTTCTTCATTCGCCCCGGTCAAAGTATTCCTGAGGGAGACTATGAGTTTAACGAGTTCTTTGCTTCCTACTCCAGCGACAAGAGCCGCATGTTCAGCGGTGAGTTGAGTGGATCAACGGGGAGTTTCTGGGACGGTGATCGCAATACTTACGGGGTGGAGTTTCGCTTTCAGGCCAACTACCAATTCAGAGCCGATGTCGCCTGGACTCGCAATGACATCGACTTGCCTTCCGGGGCCTTCAAAACCGATCTGGTGACTTCCCGCCTGAGCTATTCCTTTTCTACGGATATGTTTGTCAATGCGCTGATCCAGTACAACAGCATCCTGCGGGAGATTTCCAGCAACATCCGGTTTAATTTCATTTACAAGCCTTTGAGCGATTTTTTCCTGGTTTACAACGAACGACGAAGCAGCACGGGAGAGGTGAGGGAGAGGGCCCTCATCGCCAAGCTCACTTATCTCTTTGATTTTTAGCCTACTGTAGGGGTCAGCCGGTGGCTGACCCGAACCGAACGAGCAGCACGACGTTTACCCGTGTGGCTCAAGTCTTTGCCGGGCTAAGGAAACAAAAAGGGACATCCAACCGGCCCGTCGGTAGCCGATGAATGTCCCTCATGCTTAGGCGAACGACGCTTAGTTTCCTCTTCCACTCAGGAACTCAG
>JAPUKI010000038.1 GCA_027295745.1 Acidobacteriota bacterium | reverse complement strand
ATTTGAGCAACACGCCCGCAAGCCCTGGGTAGGATGCAGCAGCAGATAAGAGCCCTGTAAGGGCGGCAACAGAGAGAAAAGATTTCGGGGTGCCGCGCCTTTACAGGGCTCCACGCCAAAACTGCTCGATTCCCAGGGGTTATCACCCCTGGCTCTTTCCTGGCGCCCCTTTGGGGCTCCGGAGGTCTCTCGTGGGAATCACATACCTCAGTAAGCAGGGTACCGAGTTGTCTGGGAATTCGGCACCTCAGACCGTGAAGAGGTGTTGAAGATCATTTGAACAACACGCCCTTCTATTACCGGATCATGGCCTCCGGTAACCAGAGAACCAGCTGGGGCCAGAGCATGACCAGGACCAGCCCCAGGAGCTCCAGCAGGATAAAGGGCACGATGGATCGGTAAATGTCCCCCATGGTGATCCCTCTGGGGACCACGCCCTTCATGTAAAAGAGGTTCAATCCAAAGGGAGGGGTGATAAAGGCCATCTCCATATTGATCGTAAAGAGGACACCGAACCAGATCAGATTAAATCCCAATTCTTCCCTCAGAGGTAAAAAGACCGGGAGAGTGATCATCATTATCCCGATGGGGTCGATAAACATTCCCAGGATCAGGAGAATGAGCTGCATTGCCAGGAGAATCAGCCATGGGTTCACTGCCAGGCCCGAGACCATCCCCAGAATGAAATTGCCGGCTCCCGTTGCGGCGTAGATGTGTGAGAAGGCCTTGGCTCCCAACACGATCCAACCCACCATCACAGAGAGTTTGAAAGCGTCGAGGGTAGCTACCTGAAACATCTCCCAGGAGAGCCGCCTCTTGAGGATTGCACAGATCAGAGCTCCGAAGGCTCCTATGGCCGAGGACTCGGTGGGGGTGGTGATTCCCGTATAGATGGTTCCCAGCACCAGCAAGACCAGCGCCACCGGGAACATGACCGCCCGGATGAGCCTGAACTTCTGGCCCCAGGAGATCTTCTCCTCTTCAGGAATAGAGGGGCCAAGATGAGGCTGGATGAGAGTCCTGACTCCGATGTATAGGACAAAGAGAGCGGCAATGAGCAGACCGGGAATCACCCCCCCCATGAACAACCTCCCCACCGATGCCCCTGACACACTGGCAAACACGATCATAATGATGCTGGGAGGAATCAGGATTCCCAGGGAGCCTCCGGCAGAGATTGCACCCAGGGCGATGTCCTTGTGATAGTTTCTCCTGAGCATGGAGGGCAAGGCCACCAGGCCCATGGTGACCGTACCGGCCGCACTCACTCCCGACATGGCGGCAAAAACTGCACAGATAATCACCGTACCCATGGCCAACCCCCCTCTCAAGGGTCCCATCCAGTGATACATCATTTCATACAGGTCATCGGCGATACCTGAACGTGCCAGAAAGTTGGCCATCAGGACAAACAGAGGCAAAGCTACCAGCGTATAGAGGGTCCAGGAGGAGAAGGCCGTGGTGGTCAGGAGAAAGAGAGCTTCAGGACCCATCTTCCACAGGGCCAGGACCACCGCGGTGGCACCCAACCCAAAGGCAAGCGGCAGGCCCGACAGGAGCAATAAGGCCAGAAAAATGAAAAGAATCGCGGTGACTATTCCTATACTCATCGCAGCTCATCCTGTGGAGTCCTGGCAATCCTTTGTGACCTCTCCACTTTCCCTGTGATCGCTGTGGCGAAGTCCCGGACAAGCTTGGCTAGACCCTGAAGAATGGTGAGTAAAATACCGGCAGTCATCACGATATAGACCGGATAAATGGGGGGCCCCCAGTAGGTGGGCGAATGTTCCAGATGGACAACCGATTCCACCGTGGTCATCCAGGAGACTCGAAACAGAGCAATCATAAAGAAGAAAAAGAAGAGTGAGGTCACGACATCCACGATCGCTTGGGTTCGAGTGCTCAGGCGAGCGTACAAGATCGGTACGTTGACATGTCCACCATGGAGTAGAACATAGGCGCCTCCCAGAGCCGTGGTGGCCAAAAAAAGGTATTGGGTGCTCTCCATCGCCCAAGTGGTAGGTCTTTTCAGGATATACCGGGCCACCACCTCGTAGGTCATGATGAGCATCATGCCCGGAATCAGAAAGGCACTGATCCTACCGGTCCATTCACTGGCAGCGTCTATGACTTCAAGAACACGGCTCACGTAAGAGGGCAATAGAGGAGAAGAATTACTGATCGCCGACCTCCTAATCGGAAAGAAGGAATAAGTTCCGGAGAGGGTAGTTCCTCAGCCGCTCATGGGCGGTCTGTCCCTATTTTCCCCTTTTCTGCCAGGTATTCCCTCATCAACCGGATAATCTCTTTCGATCGCGGGCTTCTGGCAGCTGTCTGGTCCAAAATAGGAGCTGCCGCTTCCAGGATCTTCGCATACTCTTCATCCGGCAGAGTGACGATGGTGACACCGTGCTCCCTTTCAGCAATTTCCAGTATCTCGTCCATCTTTCCGGAAATGGTCTCGACGTAGTTGAGCATGGCTTCTTCTGCCGCCTCCTCTACGATCTCCTGCAAGTCATCCGGGAGGCTGTTGTAGGCCTCCAGATTGACGTAGATATCTCCAGCCACCTGACCAAAAGGGGGTCCCATGAGGCCTTTGGCAACGTCCCAAAGATTAATGGTGCCGATTGTATAATTGGGCATGATCACGGCATCGACAGTTCCCGTTTGCAGTGCCATGTACAATTCCACGGGTGCCAGGGTCACCGGAACAGCACCCAGGTTGGTGATCAAATCAGGAGCGGCTCCGCTGCCCCTGATTTTCAGTCCCTTCAATTCCTCTACCGAGTTCAGAGGTTCTCTGGAAATGAAGACGAGAGGAGAGGGTCCCAGCGACTTCAGGAGATGACAGCCCTTTTCTCTGTAAGCGGCGTCGATAAGCTCGTAGACGGCCCCGTCCTTGTAATAGATATAGAAGTCCACAAAGTCTTCAAGGGTCGAGAAAACTCCGAAGAGTCCCTGCTCGATGTAGGCCTCCGGAACCTGCTTGACGTTATACCCCCCCACACCCATTCCCACTTCGATCGCCTTCCTTTGCACTGCAGTGAACTGCTCGTAGGCATCAACGATAGTGCCAGGTGGGAAAATTTCTATTTCCAGCCGTCCCTTGCTCCGCTCGCTCACCAGGTCGACGAACTTTGTAAAGTGGTCTTGATAGGCCCAACTGCTGGCTGGAACTCCGGCTTGGGCTCTCCATCTAATGGTGGTATCAGTGCCTGCACTCTCGCTTGAACAGGCTGTGGTTGCAAGCGTGATCGCAGCCAGAAGCAATAGGGTACACAGCATTCTTTTCATAGACCCTCCTGAACACCTCAGCCCGGATTAGCCCAGGATTGTACTCCAAGATATAATGGGAAAAAAGAGGTGAAATTTGAAAAGAGGAGAAGGACTCTATCCAAAATCCTCCACTGGCTTGAGCAGACTCGCCAGGACCCTGCTGGTGGCTGTCTTGCTTCTGGCATCTGGATGTGGACAACAGGGAGCTGCGCGGGAGACCGGGCTGGAGAGTTCGCAACAGAGGCCAACCATTCGTATCGCCTATCCAGGAATCTCAGCTACCATCTGGCCTTTCATGTATGGCCAGGAAAAGGGGATCTTCGAGCAGGAAGGTCTGGATGTGGAGATGAATAGAATCCGAGGAGTTCCTCAGATCATTGCCACACTGCTGAGCGGCGATATTGACGTAGCCTGGGTTGGCTTTGATGGGATGGCCAGTGCAGTCGCCCAGGGAGCCACCGACCTGCGATACATTGGCGAGTTTCTGACAGAATTTCCTCTCTACCTGGTGGTGGCACCCCACATCCATAGCTTTGACGATCTGCGGGGGGAACCGGTCGCCACAGCTGGCCCTGGAAGCATCACGGAGACCCTGTTTTTAGAGGGATTAAGGAGGGGGGGCCTGACAGATCCACGGAAGGACACTGAGTTCATGAACATGAGCGGCCCTGACACTCGTCTCACCCAGCTGCTCCATGGGACATTCGTGGGGGTCGCACTCAATGCTCCCTGGGCTCAACAGGCGGAAGCCAGGGGATTCAGGATCTTGCAATATCAGGGTGATTTCCTCCTTCCCTGGGGGGGAGAGGGTCCCATCACCACCACCCGTGTCATTTCCTCCAAACGCCAAGCCCTGCAGGGCCTGATGAACGGCCTGGGAAGGTCTATCCGCGGGCTGGCAGAAAACCGTGGCGAAGCCATCAAGGTGGCCACCGAATATATGAAACTGGAGCCTGCACTGGCTGAGAAGGTCTACGATGTGATGATGCCCGTCTTTAAGTTTGACGGGGAATTTAACCTGGAAGGGATCCAGCGAACCTTTGACAGCAAGTCCGGTCCTGGCAAGAAGATTGAGGCCAGCCAATTCCTGGACGAGTCCTTTCTGTGAATGGGTGCTGTGGTGCTGTGGTAACTTGGGAAAGTGCGGGCACGTCTCCGCTTTTCCTCAGATCCGCTGGGCTTTGAGCGCTGCTTCGAGCTGGCTGCCAGTCGAGCCGTAGAGTTGCTCCAGAGTCTTGACCCGCTTGAAGTAGATGTGTGGGTCATACTCCCAGGTGTAGCCGACACCCCCGAATACCTGGATGGTCTCAGCGCACACAAAGCGAGCAGAGTCTCCACAGTAGGCCTTGGCTGAGGCCACCAACAAGGGAGCTTCATCCAGCTTGTTCTCCAGGGCCCAAGCTGCTCGGTACACTGCCGAACGGGAGCTTTCCGTGCGAATCCACATATCAGCCGCCCGGTGCTGAAGCACCTGAAAGCTTCCAATTGTTCGACCGAAGGCCTTGCGCTCCTTGATGTAATCAAGGGCCAATTCCAGGGAACGCTCCATCAAACCCAGCAACAGGGCTGATGCTCCCAGCGCTCCCAGGAGATCCACCTCCTCCAGGAGCGTGTCGGCCCTTTGCTTATCAGCCAGGAGCGTCCCCGCAGAGTCCAGGGAAATCTCCACAAAGCGCTGGGCATGGTCAAAGACGGGCAGTAAGATGGCCTTCCACCCTTCTCTGGGACGAGGGACCAGGGCAAGCCCTTCGGCAGTGGTGACCAGCAGCACATCAGCACTGGCTCCGAAGGGGACAGGGCGCTTGGTCCCACGAATGTGTCCTTGGGCAAATCGCGTCTGGGGCGGGATCACTTCGACACCATCCACGGCTTCGGGTCGAGCCAGGAGCACAATCTTCCCTCCAGCCACGATCTCCTGAAGTAACTGGGAGGCTTCCGGGCCGCCCATTCGGTATAAGACGGCCTCCACCAGCACCAGATCCAGGAAGGGACCGGGGAAGGCGACGCGCCCCATCTCGTGCAGGACCACGGCCAGTCCAATGGCACCGGCTGCCGATCCTCCCTCACTCTCGGGAAGGGTGAGCCCCAGGTAACCAAGCTCCGCGAGCTGGGCGTAAAGTGCCTTGGAGAATCCCTCCTGAGTGTCCTCCATCAGGGGACGTGCCTTGGCCAGCGGACTTTCTTTTTCCACAAACTCCCGAATGGAGCTCTTCAGGAGTGTATTCGCGTCGTTTAAATCAAATCGCATGGGCCTCAAGAAGACGGGAGTTTCAAGATACGCTTGGAAATGATGTTTCGCTGGATCTCCGAGGAGCCCGCATAAATGGTCACAGCTCGGCAATAGAGGGCCTCATGGCCCCAGTCCATCTCCGCACGCGCAGAAGGTGAACGCACCAGAGAATGGGCCTGAAATCCCAGCAGCTCGAGAGCAGTATCGGCCAGATGCCTGGAGTACTCCGACCAAAAGACCTTCTCCAAGGAGGCTTCCGGACCTGGCGCCTGGCCCGAGACCAGGCTGGCCAGGGTGCGAAAACCGTTGGCGCGCATGACCTCATTTTCGACCAGAAGTCTGGCGATCTTCTCTCGAACATCTGCCCGCTGGATGGTCCCGTTCTGGCGGACTCCTTTTACAAGGTCCTGGAGGTAGTGGTCGAACCTGGCCGGGTGAGCCAAGGACATGGACCCCCGCTCGTAAGCCAACACGGTCATGGCGATAGGCCAGCCCTCTCCAACGGCACCAATAATGTGCTCGCGCTTGGCCAGGGCGCCATCAAAAAAGACTTCCCCGAATTCCGACTCCCCCGTCATCTGCCGGATGGGGCGCACTTCGATGCCTTCCTGGTGGAGAGAAACGAGAAAGAAGGTGATGCCGCCGTAGCGATCCTCCGGATCGGTGCGAGCCAGCACGAAGATCCAATCCGACCAGGGAGCAAAGGTGGTCCACACTTTCTGCCCTTCCAGGCGAAAGTCATCGCCATCAGGGATGGCCCGAGTCCGCAGCGCGGCCAGATCGCTTCCTGCCTCAGGTTCGCTGAAACCCTGGCACCAGACCTCCTCGCCCGAAAGCATTTTGGGAACAAAGCGACGGCGTTGCTCTTCGGTCCCATGGTGAATCAGGGCCGGGCCCAACAGATTGATCCCGACACGGGAAGCGATGGGAGGCGCGTGGATGGTCTCGGCGGCGAAGATCGCCTGCTCGACCACTGTGAGACCCCGCCCCCCCCATTTCTTGGGCCAGTGGATACCGAGGTAGCCGGCCGCATTGAGCTTGCCCTGCCAGCTGCGGCGAATATCGAAAAGCTTCTTTTGGTCATTGCTGGGATCACGAAGTTCCTCTATCCACCGACGTTCCAGGTTGTCCTTGAGCCAATCGCGCAGCTGGGCCCGAAACTGCTGCTGCTCTTCACTGAAGTGGAGATCCACGAGTTGGCTCCTTCGTTGAGTATTCTTCGGATCTGAGGAACTCTTCGGTGCCCTTCCCAGAGGCAAAAGAAGCATCCCCATTATTCACAGCTCCGGGACTCCGTCAAGGGCAACGCTGGGAAGGAGTCATTCTTGACTTTCTGGAAGTGGGCATGCAAGATGACGCCCATGTTGACCTGCAGTAATTACATTGGGGGGAAGTGGGTTTCCTCGACCAACGGCGAATCCCTGGAGTCTAGAAATCCGGCCACTGGAGAGCTGGTCTGTACCGCTCCCAACGCCAGCCTGGAGGAGGTCAGGGAGGCCATCAGTACAGCGCGCCAGGCCTTTGAGGGTACGAGTTGGGCCGAAGACTCTCCCCTGAGAGCAAGGGTCTTATATCGCTGGGCCCAGGAGATGCGGAACCGAATAGAAGAACTTACCCGGCTGTTGACTGATGAGAATGGCAAGACCCTGGCAGACGCAAAAGGGGAATTGGAGAGAGGCATTGGAATCGTCGAGTATTATGCGGGTCTGGCTCAAAATGTCTTCGGAAAAACATCTATTTCCTCACCCAATTATTACAGCTTTGTTATCAGAGAACCCATGGGGGTTATTGGAGCCATTGTTCCCTGGAACTTTCCTGCTGTGTTGATGCTCAGGGCGGTAGCCCCGGCCCTGGCGGCCGGCAATGCGGTCATCGTGAAACCCGCCAGCTATACTCCAGGTATCAACTACGCCATGACCAAAATCTTCTCGGAGCTAGAGGACGTTCCTGATGGGATCCTGAGCTTGGTCTCAGGCACCGGATCCATCGTGGGAGCCGAACTCGCCAGAAACCGAGAGGTGGATATGATCGCTCTCACGGGATCCTCCGAGACAGGAAAGCGGGTGATGCAAGCGGCCTCCGAAACCCTCAAGAAGGTCTCATTGGAACTAGGAGGAAAGTCTCCCAATATTGTACTGGGCGATGCCAACTTCGATAAAGCCATCCAGTATGCCTTGAAAGGTGCCTGGATGTCCTTCGGCTGCCAGGTTTGCTATGCCGGCACCCGGATCTTGCTGGACAATGCCATTCATGACAGGTTCGTTGAAGCCCTCAAAAAACAGGCGGAAAGCATGAAGCTGGGATATGGGGCTAACCAGGGAGTGGACATCGGCCCGGTCATCTCCCAGGACCAGGTGGACATCATCATGGACTACATCGACATCGGCAACCAGGATGCCAAACTGGTGACGGGGGGCTTCCGGGCCGACAGCGGGGACCTCTCCAAGGGCTTCTTCATTGCTCCCACAGTCTTTGACGATGTACCCGTCGAATCCAGACTGAGCCAGGAGGAGGTCTTTGGGCCAGTTTTGTCGGTCTTTCGCTTTGACGGTGTCGAGGAAGCTGCAGAAATTGCCAACAACTCATTGTTTGGCTTGGCCGCAGCCGTTTGGACCAAGGACATCAACAAAGCCTTGGGATTGGCTCGAAAGATCAAGTCGGGAACGGTCTGGATTAACACCTACGGCAGGCTCCCCTACCAGGCAGAGATGGGGGGACAAAAGGAAAGCGGCATCGGCATCCAATATGGGGAAGAAGGGCTGAACGAGTTTACCCAACTGAAACACATCGGGATAGATATCGGAGACTGATCCCACCGCATTCGCAGGCTCCAACGAGTCGAGGGAAGGGAAAATCCAATGACAGCTCGGAAGTATCAAACCGTTAAGGTTGAGCGTGAGGAGGGAGTGGCCTGGATGATCCTCAACCGACCGGAAAAACGCAATGCCATGAATCCTCAGATGCACTATGAGATGGAGGAGGTGCTCAACGAGCTGTCCCTGGACCCTGAGATTCAGGTGCTGGTCCTCACGGGTGCGGGTGAGGCGTTTTGTTCCGGCATGGACCTCAAGGAGTACTTCCGAGACCTTGACAACGACCCCGCCGAACAGATCAAAGTTCGCTGGGCCATGCGCAATTGGCAGTATTTCCGGCTTCGCATGTGTCCCAAGCCCACCATAGCAGCAGTGAATGGATGGTGCTTTGGGGGAGGATTCACTCCCTTGATTTCATGTGACCTGGCAATCGCTGCTGATGAAGCGGTCTTCGGCCTGTCCGAAGTCAATTGGGGGATCCTGCCGGGAGGATACGTCACTCGTGATGTGGCCATGGTGATGAGCTACCGGGATGCCCTCTATTACATCATTACGGGCAAGACCTTTGATGGGAAAAAGGCGGCTGAGCTGCGTCTGGTGAATGAATCCGTGCCGCGATCCGAGCTGCACTCTCGGGTCATGGCTCTTGCCCAGGATCTCAAGAAGATGAACCCTCACACGCTGCGGTATGCCAAAGATGCCTTCAAAATGTCCCGAGACATGAACTTTGAGCAGGCTTACGACTACCTGGCTGCCAAGAACGATCAGCTTCAGTTTCGGGATCCTGAGAAGGCACGAGACACCGGCATCAAACAGTTTATCGACGACAAGACATTCAGACCCGGACTCAGTCCTTACAAACGCTCTAAGGGCTAATGCGTGATCTCCGACCACTGCTTGCGCCAACCAGCGTAGCCATTGTGGGCGCTTCGAGTCGCCTCAATTCCGTGGCAGCCCGGCCCCTGACAAACCTACAGGAGATGGAGTATGGGGGAGCCATCTATCCGATTAATCCCCACAGCAGTGAAATTGCCGGTATCCGTTGTTACCCCAATCTCGAAGAACTGCCTGAGGTGCCTGAACTCGCTCTGCTGGTTTTACCGGCCAAGCACGTCCTGTCGACTCTGGAAAGTTGTGCCAGACGCCAAGTCCGAGCTGCCATTGTGATCAGTGCAGGGTTTGCCGAGAGGAGCCAGGATGGGGCTCAAGCTCAAGCCAGGATGGGGGAGCTGGCCCAGGAAAGCGGGATGGTGATTTGTGGACCGAACAGCTTAGGCGTCCTGAATTTTGTGGATCGGATTCCCTTGACCTTTGGTTCAGTCTTCGACATGAAACATTCCCCAGGTGGCCGCGTGGGCTTGGTCTCGCAGAGCGGAGGAGTTCTGGTGGGACTGGCCAACCGGGCCTTTGATGCCGGCGTAAACATCAGCTACGCCGTGGCTACGGGAAACGAAGCGGATCTTGAGCTGAGTGAAACCGTTGAGTATCTAGCAGAAAATCCAGAAACAGACGTGGTCGTGGCCATCGTCGAAGCCATTCGCGACGGTCCCCGTTTCCTCTCCCTGTGCGATCGCATGCTGGAACTGGGGAAGCCTTTGATTGTCTACAAGATTGGTCGTTCGGAAAAGGGCAAAGCCGCTGCCCTTTCTCACACGGGAGCCCTGGCAGGTTCCTACCCGGTTCTGCAAGCGGTCTTTCGCCAGCGGGGAGTCATAGAAGCTGAGGAGATCGACGATTTGTTCGCGCTGGCGGGCGCTTGTGCTGGCGGGCGTTTTCCCACGTGTCCAGGTCTGGGGGTGATCACCGAATCAGGTGGGGCGGGTGCCATGACAGCTGACAGTGCCGATGAGCTGGGTCTCACGGTAGCCACCATTGGCGAGGAGACAGGACAGCGACTGAAAGAGTTCGTTCCCAAGTTCGCCAGTGATCAAGTCACAAATCCCTTCGATGTGACCTCGGTGATTGCCGAGAATCCGGCCTCGGTGGGAGACATGGCCGAGGCCTTCTTCGAGGACCCGGCAGTGGGCGGATTACTGGTGATCACAGCTGGCAGTGGAGAGCCCGGGAAGGCACGCATGCAGGCCTTGCTTGATCACGCTGACACCTCCAATAAACCGGTCTTCGGGGTCATTCTAGCTGGCTCAAGTGCCACACCCTCCTACCAACTCCTGAGATCGGGCAATATACCGGCCTTCCACTCCCCAGCCAAGGCAGTGGCATCCATGGCCGCGCTGTGGCATTTCACACAAGCGCGGAAGCGACACCAGGCACGTTCCAGAGCCTCACAGAAACCGGTCGCTTCTGCAGTCCGCGTCAAGGATGCACTGGCCGGGCTGGGGAGAGCACCAACTGAGTACGATGCCAAGCGCTTCCTCAGGCAGTGCGGTCTACTGGTGGTTGAGGAGCGGCTCGCCAGCTCGGTGAGCGAGGCGATTGAGCATGCAGAGACTCTGGGATACCCGCTTGCACTCAAGATTCAATCCCCGCAGATTGTCCATAAGACCGAGGTAGGTGGGATTAGCCTGAATCTGAATGACCGACAGGCTGTAGAGACCGCTTACCAGGAGATTCTGGCCAGGGCCCAAGAAGCCGAACCCACAGCTGACATCGTTGGAATGCTGGTCTCCCGCATGGTTCCGACACCGCTGGAGCTTGTGGCCGGAATGCACGTGGACCCGACCTTTGGTCCACTCATTCTTTTTGGTTTGGGCGGTATCTGGGTCGAGGTCTTTGATGAAGCCGCCATGTGTCCGGCGCCGCTCATAGCGGAAGACACCCTGGAAATGGTGACTCAGCTGCGCGGAGCCTCTCTCCTGCAGGGAGCCAGAAACATGCCCGCAGTCAGACCAGAGGAAATCCAATCACTTCTTTTGACACTTTCAGAGATCGCCATGGCGGCTGGAGGTCTACTCGGGGGGATTGATATCAATCCCCTGGTCCCCACCTCAGATGGCCGTCTGATGATACTGGATGCCAGCCTCTATCTCGGCTAGCAGGGATTACGATTTTACCAGTCCCTTGAGGGTTACTGGCAGAACCGCTGAGACGGAAAGCAGTTTGGTACACTGAAAGTGTGACTCAGGAAGACCCTCAATCCACATCGCCCTATTCCCGCTACGCTGCCATTGCACTTGTCTCGTGTGCCGTCCTACTCTACGAGATCCTCATCACCCGGGTGATGAGTGTAATGCTTTGGTATCACTTTGCATTTCTGTCAGTCTCATTGGCATTGCTAGGCCTGGGTGCACCCGGGGTGTGGTACTCGGTTCGAGGGATCAAACGAGGTTCCCTACGACGAGTGTTGTTGTCCTCCGTGCTGCTACTGCCTGCTTCCCTCTTTGTGCTGATTCAACTTCACTACTACTTCGAGCGTCCAATCGTGGCTTATGTTGTTGTCCTGTTAATGCCTCTGCTGAGTTTAGGAGCAGCGGTTTGCATCCTTCTCATGAAGGCACCGGGAAGAGAGATCGGACGTGTTTATGCTGCCGATCTGCTTGGTGCCACGGTGGGGGCGGCGCTAGTGGTTCCGCTGATGTATCTCATTCCGACACCGCTGCTCGTGGTTGCTAGTGCGTTACTTCCCCTGCTGGCCCTGGGGATTCTTGAGAAAGCATTTCGTAAGAAAGCTCTTTTGCTTGGTGTTGGAATTTTAGTGGTCGCCTTCTGGAGCACGCCTTTTGAGCTGCGCAAAAACAGTAAGCAGAAGCAATCCGAGCCAGTCTACCGGGTATGGGGACCCACTGCTCTTATCACCATCTTCAAAACTCGAAATACCAGCTCTGCATGGGGTTTGGGAAACAACTACAAGCCCCCTACGCAGCCCGTTGAACGGCTTTACTTGGAATATGATGGTAGCGCGGGAACCTTTATCACCAAATTGGATCGCCCTATTGAACAACTGGAGGACCTCTTCTTTGATGTAACAGCTATTGGCCATCAGTTAGCTATACACGAGCGAGTTTGTATCATCGGCGCGGGAGGGGGAATGGAAATACTGACGGCTCTCAAAGCAGGGGCTCGGGAGGTCACGGCGGTCGAAATCAACAGGAAGACAATCGAAGCGTTGTCAGGACCTCTGAGAGATTATTCAGGAGACGTCTATCACCTAGAGGGTGTGAAGGCTATCGCTGGGGAGGGCCGCAATTTCCTGACTCGCTCTGCTGGCAATTTCGATTTGATTCAGATCTCGCTGGTTGACACCTGGGCAGCCACGGCAGCCGGTGCCATGGCACTCTCAGAAAACTATCTATACACCGTCGAGGCTTTCCGACTTTATTTTCGCAAACTGTCAGAAGGAGGTCTGATCTCAACCAGCAGGTGGAACCATAGCGGTTCAGGCGGTTTTCAGACCGATTCCGTTCGATTGGTCTTGATGGCCACAAAGGCTCTTGAATTAGAGGGTGTCAAAGATGCTCGAAATCATTTAGCTTTTGTCCAAGGTGGAGCAGTTGGAACTCTTCTGATTTCCAAGGTCCCCTTCACTGCCTCACAAATAGAGAAGCTGGACCAGGCCTGTGCAGAATATGGATTCTTCCGGCTGTGGCCACTTTGGTTCTGGCCTGAGGATTACACCGAGCATATTAATTGGGTTCCCCTTGCGCTGTTGGAGGGGTCTTCCTGGTTCCATGAGCAGGGTTTCAATGTGGCGCCAGCAACCGACAACAAACCGTTTTTCTTTGACACGATGAGCCAACAGCTTCACGGGTCCCTACGAGTGACCCTGATTTCTGTCTCCGTTCTAGCAATGACACTGTTTTTCTTCCCTTTCCTGATGAAGCGGGTTTTTGTTAAGCATCCTGGATTCTGGAGAGGAAGTCTGTATTTTGCAGCGATTGGCGCCGGTTTCATGTTGGTCGAGTTACCATGGATTCAAGCCTTTATTCTTTACTTAGGGCATCCCAGTTACTCTACAACCGTCATTCTAGCCAGCTTATTGTTGGGTGCCGGTCTCGGTTCGTTCGCTGTCGCCTGTATTTCCCCCAGCAGCCTGCGTCAAAAAGCCCTACTGCTCCCCTTGGCTCTAATCATAGCCAGCTTTCTCTTTCCTCTTTTGTTCCAGGCCACCTTGGGCTGGAGCTTTGGCCTGCGACTCCTTTTGACTCTCCTGCTGGTTGTGCCCGTCGGCTTTCTCATGGGCTTCGCCTTTCCAGTAGGTATGACTCTCTTTGGGGAAGGCAACAAGCCCTGGTTTTGGGCCGTCAATGGCGTGTGCGGTGTCCTGGGGAGTGTTAGCTCCATAGTACTAGCGATGACCGTTGGCTTGGCCAACGTGCTTCTCTTAGGTACTGGCTGTTATCTGGTTGCCATCTTGGTATTCCGAAGAGCGGTCTAACCTCTAGTGCTTTGGTGTTTCAGACGCAGGCTGTTGGCTACCACAGTGACACTACTGAAGGCCATGGCCAAGGCGGCTAAAATGGGATGTAAAGAACGAAGTGCGCTGGGGAAGACGGCGAAAGGATAAAGAACCCCGGCCGCCACTGGAATGAGGATCACGTTGTAGAAAAAGGCCCAGAAGAGATTCTGTTTGATGGTACGCAGGGTAGCCTTGCTGAGAGCAATCGATTGCGGAACAGAGCGAAGATCACCTCTCATGAGAGTCACGTCTGCCGTCTCCATGGCCACGTCGGTGCCAGTTCCTATAGCGATGCCCACATCTGCCTGAGCCAGAGCGGGTGCGTCATTGATTCCATCTCCCACCATCGCCACCAATCCAAGTGTCTCGCTTTGCAGCTTCTGAATGTGGGCCGCCTTTTCGCCAGGAAGCACCTCCGCCAGGACCCGGTCAATCCCCACTTCCTGAGCAATCGCCTGGGCTGTGGCCGCGTTGTCGCCCGTCATCATGACCACCGTCAGGCCCAGTCGATGGAGCTCCCGCACAGCCTCTCTGGAACCTGGTTTCAAGGTGTCTGCAATGCCTAAAAGACCCACAGCCTGGCCATCAACCGCCACCCAGACAACGGTTTTTGCTTCCGATTGCAGGCGTTTGGCTTCGGCTTCAAGCCCGTTGACTTGAACCGAGCTCTCCATCATCATTTTGAGGTTTCCCAGGGCCACGCGGCGTCCCTCAATCCGGGCAACCACTCCCTGGCCCGTCTGAGCTTCAAACTCTTCGGGTTGGGTCAAGGGGAGCCCCCGCTCTTGAGCGGCTCCTACAATCGCTTCCCCCAAGGGATGTTCACTTCCTCTTTCCACCGATGCAGCCAGTGACAGCAGCTCAGTCAGAGCGTCTGAGGAATTCAAATCAGCGGATTCTTCGCCCATTTTCAGGTTCTGGTCTGGAACCCAGATATCGGTGACGGAGGGTTTACCCAAGGTGAGGGTCCCGGTTTTGTCCAGCACAATCACCTTGAGCGAATGGGCATTCTCCAAGGCCTGGCTGTTCTTGAAGAGAATGCCATTTTGGGCTCCCCTACCCGTAGCCACCATAATAGCGGTGGGCGTGGCAAGTCCCAGAGCACAAGGGCAGGCGATGACCAGCACTGCCACCATCCGAATCATGGCCGGGGTCAGACCCTGCTGGACGATCACCCACCAAACCAGAAAGGTGACCCCGGCGACAAGAATCACGATCGGCACAAAGACACCGGCCACCTGATCGGCCAGGCGCTGAATGGGGGCCTGGCTTCCTTGAGTCTCTTGCACCAGACGAATGATCTGTGCCAGGGCAGTTTCGGCTCCCACGCGCTGGGCCTCGAATTGGAGTCTCCCCTGTTGGTTGATGGAACCGCCGATCACCTCTTCACCCGTCTGCTTGGTGACGGGGAGACTCTCACCCGTCATCATACTCTCGTCTACACCTGATCGACCTTCGGTGACGATACCGTCCACGGGAATCCTCTCCCCGGGCCGGACAACCACGATGTCACCTACGGCAACTTCTGCAACCGGGATATCCACTTCCCCATTGTCTCTGACCACGCGGGCAGTCTTGGGGCGCAGACCCATCAGCTTCTTAATGGCCGCGCTGGTTTTACCTTTGGCTCGAGACTCCAGAAGCTTTCCAAGTTTGATCAGAGTGATGATGACGGCGGCGGTCTCATAGTAAACATGCGTTCCCAGAGCGGGACTCCCAAGAGTCAGTGCAACAGTCACGGGAATACTGTAGAAGTAGGCGGCTGAGGAACCCATGGCAATCAACACGTCCATATTGGCCGAGCGGTTCCGCAGGGATTTCCAGCTGCCGACATAGAAGTCCCAGCCCACGTAAAATTGCACCGGCGTCCCCAAAAGGAGCATCAGCCAGTTCACCCAGGCAGCGTGAGACCAGGCTCCCAGAAACCCAAAGTCGCGTGACATACTGAGTAAAAAGAGGGGTAGCGAGAAACTCAGACCGATCCAGAACTTGCTGACCAGACCCTGAATCTCAGCCTGGCGGGCAGTTCCTTCACTGTCTTCCAGCACGTCAGGCCCAGGTTCTGCCGCTGAGTAGCCGACTTTCTCGATGGCTTCCACCAGGTCGTGGGGGCTCACTTGATCCGGGAGGTACACCACCTGAGCCTTCTCGCTGGCAAAGTTGACCCTCGCTTCCACCACACCGGCTACCTTCTTTTCCAGCGTCCGCTGGATGGTCGCGGCACAGTTGGCGCAGGTCATCCCAGTGATGGCCAGGGTGATCTGTTCCTCATTGGCAGGAGACTCGGTTGTGGGGCTCACTGATCCTCCGGTGGATAATTGATCTCCTGCAACAGATGACGCACCTGCTCCCAACTCAAGGAACTCTCGTCCCATTCGAGAGTGACTATCCTGGTTTGATCGTCGGCCTGAACCGAGGTGATCCCCTCCAGTTCACTCAATTCTTGCCGAATGGTCATGACACAGTGACCACAACTAATGTTCGGCACTCGAAACGTCTTTGTTTTCATGTCTCGCTCTTCTCCTCCTGGACCTCGCCTGGCAAGACCCATCAGCAAACGGCATCGTCTTTATCAAACGAGGCATCTAGACCCGCATTATGCATAAATTCCCTACTGCAGCGGCGAGATCATCCGGCGTGCTGCACCGCCAGCGTTGCGCGACCCGCAAGCGCCTTGTCAGGCCAACGCTTTCGCCGCGCGCCACGAGTGGCTCATGACGAGAACCTACGCATAATCCGGGCTAGCGCTTTCCCGTGCTCTTGAAGACGTCCAGAATCTCTCCGATGACACGCTCCCGCTCGTCTGGATCGTCCCCTCGAATCGCGGTGGTGGCACAGGTGTGCAGATGCCGGTCCAGTACCAGGGTATTGACTTTCTCAAGCGCCCGCTGTACTGCGACTATCTGGTTCACGATATCAATACAATAGGCGTCACTTTCCACCATGCGGGCGATGCCTCCAACGTGTCCTTCAGCACTCTTTAAGCGCTTTAAGATATCGGATGTGACTTTTTGACTCATTCTTCTCCCGGTCCCTCCAGCCCCACCCCCTGGGGGGTGGGGTACTCTCCCCTATTATGAGCAACAAGTCCTATAGTTGTCAACTTCGCAGCCTGAATTCGGCACCTGAGGTGCCTTGGCACAAGTGCCTCCCACGCAGGAAAGGAGATTAATCGATGTCCTGGTCCGAGAGAACGGCTATCAATGAGAGAGGATCAATACGGCTTCCATTGAGACGCACACTCCAGTGCAGGTGGGGGCCGGTGACACGACCCGTAGCTCCCACGTAGCCAATCTCCTCTCCGGGTGAGACCAGATCCCCCTCTGCTACGGCGAAGCGGGAAAGATGGGCGAAGTAGGAATAGAGTCCCTGTCCGTGGTCCACGATAATAGTGTTACCAGAGAAGTAGAGATTTGAAACCAGAACGGCTTTCCCGCTATTGGGGGATTTCACGGGAGTTCCCTCGTCGGCATCAAAATCTGTTCCGCTGTGAGGACTGCGCGGCTGACCGTTCAGGATACTTCGTTTGCCAAACCCACTGGTGGCCGCTCCCGGGACCGGTGACAGAAAGGATCTTTCCCAGATTTTTCGCGGGTTGATAGTGGCAAAGATCTCCCCGACTCTCTGGGACTCCTGCCGGATGCGCTCCGACTCTTCCTGGGGAGGATTGACGAATCTCTCCTCTACAGTGAGCCGGCGAGTAGGAAAATCTTTCCCGACAACCTGGAGTTCGTATCTGGCTTCGACAGAGGAACCGCTCTCGCTTGCTCCCTTGAGACTTACCGGGTAGATGCCAGGGGGTGTTTCCAGATCAATGCCTATGAGGCCTTGCCAAACTCTACCGTCCCCGCTGGGATAGAGGAGGAACGTTTTTTCAAAAGCTCTTCCCTGCATTCTGGCTAAAGTGACAGCTCCTTCAGCCCTGATCAGGACAACTTCTCCCGGCTGCAGTGAGCGGGCTCGATGGGAAACTTCCAG
>JAPUKI010000379.1 GCA_027295745.1 Acidobacteriota bacterium | reverse complement strand
ACTTTTACATGCAGCCGTGCTGGCACCCGCAGGGAAACCGGATCGCCTGGGTCGCCTGGAATCATCCCAAGATGCCCTGGGATTCAAGCGCCCTCTACCTGGGAGAAATCTCTTCTGAGCAAGGCCTGCCAGTGCTCACTTCACAGGAGATTGTGGCCGGTGAGCTGGCGGGAGACAACGCAATATTCCAACCCGCCTTCTCACCTGACGGTCGCCATCTGAGCTATGCCTCAAATGAAAGCGGCTGGTTTAATGTTTATTTGCTCGACCTCACTTCAGGTAAAAAGGAGTTAGTTGTAGGGAAAGAAGCGGAGTATGGCGCTCCTGCCTGGATTCAGGGGCTCAGAAGACACGCCTGGACGGCTGACGGCAAAGCACTCTACTTGTTGAGATCCAAGGAGGGTTTTACTTCTCTGGTGAGATTTGATCTGGAGACAGGAACACTGCAAGAAATGAAAGGGGACACACGGCAGTACCGCTCCCTTTCTCAAATCGCCTTGAGTCCCCAAGAGGAAAGCATTGCTCTCATTGCTTCTTCTTCCACAGTCCCCTCCCGCATCATTTCTGTCTCACCAGCAGGCCAGGTTCAAACCCACCAGCGCAGCAGTTCGAAAAAACTCAGTGAAAGTTATCTCAGCCATCCTCAATCTCTCAGTTGGAGTGTCGACACTGACTCGTCTGTCACATGCTGCTACGGACTGTACTATCCCCCCTCTCATCCGGAATTTGAGAACAGTGGACCTCCTGCCACCATCATCAAAATTCACGGCGGTCCCACCTCTCAATTCGCGGCCGATTATCATGCTGACACTCAATTTTTCACCAGCCGGGGCTTCGCTGTTCTGGAACTGAACTACCGGGGTAGCTGGGGTTACGGAAAAGCCTATGTCGATGCTCTGAAAGGGACTTGGGGGGTCATCGACGTGGAAGACACTCGGTCGGCGGCCGACTATCTGGTGTCCAAGGATCTGGCCCACAGAAAACAGCTCATCTTAATGGGTGGAAGTGCCGGGGGATTCACGGTCCTGTTGAGCTTGATTGCCTATCCGGGATTCTTCAGGGCGGGGATTTGTCGCTATGGGGTATCAAATCTCTTTACCATGACAGCCGACACTCATAAGTTTGAGGAGCATTATCTGGACTCTCTGGTGGGGACGCTCCCTCAGGACGAGAAGCTGTACCGGGAACGATCGCCAGTTTTCTCGGCTCACAAGATCCGCGATCCGCTTGCCATCTTTCAAGGCGAAGACGATCAAGTCGTCCCTCGAGCTCAATCGGATGAGATTGTCCAGTCCCTGGCTGAGCGCGGAGTTCCACATCTTTACCGCACTTATGAAGGCGAAGGACACGGCTGGCGCAAGAGTGAGACCATCCAGGACTACTATGAAAGCCTTGAGCAGTTTCTGAGTGAACACTTGGGGTCGTGAGTTCGTGCTTTCGTGCGGTCGTGCGGTCGTGCCTTCGTGCGGTCGTGCCTTCGTGCGGTCGTGCTTTGGGAAAGCGAGTGCATGAAGTCACGAGGTGAAAAAGTCAGAAAACATGGTAGAATCCGTCGATAAAGGACTACAAACGGGTAATGAAAACAGACGTGCTCATCGTGGGTGCAGGCTTTGCGGGAACCTCTACCGCCTTTCATCTGAGCCAGCACTTCTCTGGATCCATTCTCCTCATTGAAAAAGAGGAATGCCCCGGTTTTCATGCCTCCGGCCGCAATGCGTCTCTGGTGCTGCAATCGACGGCGAACCGGGAGCTTCGTCAAGTAGTGGCAGCCAGTCGGACAGCCTATGATGAACTCAGCGAGGAGGTCGGCTTCGAGCCGCACGGCTCCCTGCTTCTGGGGAAAAAGGATCAACTGGAGGAGATCCGCGAGCCGGACCTGATCACCTCTGAGTATCGGGATCCCCAAGAGATCTACCGGCAAGTCCCTCAGCTGAAGGGTCACGAGTTTGAAGCAGCTCTCTGGACACCTTCGGACGGGGTGATGGATATCTCCCTGCTCCTTCAATTCTATCTGGCAGGGGCTCGCTCTCGCGGTGCCGAGCTGTGGTTAAACTGTCAGCTGCTCAACATCAAGGGAGAGGGACCGTATCGAATGGAGACGTCACGGGGAACAATCGAAGCCAGATACCTGGTGAATGCCGCCGGGGCCTGGGCCCAACAGGTGGCCCGAATGGCTGGAGCCCTCCAGGTGCCCCTCTCCTCCTTCAAAAGACATCTCTTTGTGCTGGATGAAGTCTCCTCCCTGACCCCCAGCCAACCGTTTGTCTGGAGCCTCGCTCAGAATTTCTACTTTCGACCCGAATCGGGTGGCCTCCTGATCAGTATCTGCGATGAGGAAGAAACCACCAGCCTTGAGCCAACGGTGAGTCCCGATATTTCCCAGGCCCTGGCCGAACTTGTCTGGCTTGAGCTGCCCGCTCTGCGGTTGGCAACTCAAAGAGAGGTTTGGTCGTGCTTTCGAACCAAAGCTCTGGACGACTCCTTTGTGATCGGGTGGGACTCAGCTGCTGAGAACTTCTTCTGGGTAGCTGGACTGGGTGGCCATGGAGTGGGAAGCAGCTGGGAACTCGGGCGCCTGGCTGCTCAGCGTTTTCTCAATCCGACTCACACGGCCCGTCAGCCTTTTGATCCGTCTCGATTTGAGACAACCTTACACCCGGAGCTCACTCCCCAACCCTTGCTCAAAACTTGAAGGTTCCAGCGCGATTCGCGCGCATTCCATGTCCCAGGTTTCGAACTTGAGATTTGGGATTTGGGATTTCAGCCGGTCTGCCGGCTGTGGTTTCAAGTTCCAGGCTTCAGGTTTCGGATTTGGAATTTGGAATTTTTGATTTGTTTGGAATTTGGAATTTGGGATTTGGAATTTCAGCCGGTCTGCCGGCTGTTGTCCTCCCGTAACCGCATTCCCTCTGAAAGACACAATCGTGACAAACAGGAATCTTCCTGCAGGTCTGCTTGGCATGCTCGACGATCAGGGCATGAAAGCGCTTGAAGAGAGCTACATCCACCGGTAACTGTGATTCGAAAAACCGCTGAACTTCTTGGTAGCTGGCCATCTCGCTCAGCAGTCCGTATCGAGCAAAGATCCGACGCGTGTACGCGTCCACCACAAAGTGGGGCTGGTCGCAGGCATAGAGAAGAATGGAGTCGGCTGTCTCAGGCCCAATGCCTTGAATTGCGAGAAGCTCCTCACGTCGTATCTGGCTGTAAAAATCACCCGGGTAGGTCAAAATGAATTGAACGATTCCTTTCAAGCGCCTTGCTTTCTGCCTGTAGAATCCCGCCGAGCGAATCGTGTCCTCCAGCAAGGCTTGTGGACAACGGTCGATTTGGTTGGCTTCCACCAGCTGCTTCTCGATCATCCGGCTGAGGGCTTTTTCCGCGTTGTTCCAGTTGATGTTCTGGGCGAGAACCGCACCCACCACGACCTCAAGACGGTGGGGTCGAAATTCCCCACTCAGCGGCCACTCTCCATTCGGCCAGCCTTTCGGGAAGGGATAGGTGTCCTCGAGGCCCTGGCAAATGTTGAGAAGGGTGTGAGGGTTGAGGATTTTCCCCATAGTGAGTGGGTCAACGAGTCGCCCAAATGAGGGCAAATCAGGCTAACCAGGTTATCCAGGCCTTTGTCCCTGGTCTGTAGTCTCTGGTCTGTGGTCAGCGGTCAGCGGTCAATCGTTTCCCCACCTGACTCAGCTGAAGCCAACCCATCAGAAAGGATAACAAAATGCCCAACTGCAGAGCAGTGGTTTCCAGTGTGGCCCGGATTTCCAGAACAGAGATGCTCACCATCCAGTCCAGTGGGGTTTCTTTAAGCCAGCCAATTGTCTGCAGTTCGCGCACTCCGTAACCCGCAAAGACAAATGCCAGCATCCCCAGCAGGACTCCAGTGATGGCAAAAAACGGCTTGAGCGGTATGCGCAGTCCCAGCTTGAACATGACGAAAACCAAAGAGAGCAGAATGAGAGTACCCGACACGAAACCCACCAGGATGGCGCCCTGATCACTTTCACTTCGCATCCACAGTGCCTCGTAAAAGAGGATCGTCTCCACCGCTTCTCGATAGACGACTAAAAAGGCAACTGAGGCCAATGTGAGACCACTGCCCCTACCCATGGCTTGTTCGGCCTTTTTCCGAATGTATTCCTTCCAGTTGCGGATATCGACTTGGCGAATCACCCAAAAACTCACTGAGAACAGGACCGCGGCAGCCAACAGAGAGGTCAGCCCCTCCAAGGCTTCCTGCTGAAGGGGAGAGATCCTAAGAGCAAACTGGGTCAGCCACCAGGTAGCGATACCCAGGAGAAGTGCGGCGCCAACGCCCACCGCAATGAATTTTTGAAGTTGCTGGTAACCAGCCGCCGCCAGATAAGTCACCATCAGCGCCAAAAGAAGAGCGGCCTCCATACCTTCTCGCAAAATAATGGCCAGTGACTGCACAAATGCAAAACCCCAGACAGTCTCCGAGTCGCTGAGAGCTTGTCCCGCAAGCTTCGTCAGTTCCTGAACTGTTTGAAAACGGGCTCTCATTGCCTCCGCCGATGCACCATTTCGAAGATCCAAGCGATAGCCTGCGAATTGACCTTCCAGCTCAGCCGCAAGACTGCGATCCCTTTGCGCAAGCGCGGGTTCTACGGGCTCTATACCTTCCAGGTAAGCATCCAGAGCCAAATTGAGTGCCTGGTCAACTTCTCCTCGCCGATAGGCTTCCAGACTTTGCAGGAGCCTCTGCTCAGCTAACACCAGAAGATCTTCCAGAGACGCTCCGGGAGGATTCTTTCGATAGTAATCGAGATTTGCGACCTGCGTTTCGACTCCATCGTTCGCTAACTGAGCAATGAGTTCTTCATTGGAGTGAATCGCCAAAGCCTTCAAGGACACACCGAGAGAATTCTTGGGAGGAACCGGGTCAAAGCCATTCCGGAGCGTCATGATGTAAAAGGCGATATCCCAGCGCTCCTGATGGCTGAGCGACTCCAGATGGGAAGGCATTTCCGTACCTTCAACTCCGAAAGTGAGGGCATTGAAGAGCTGGTGGGGAGCCAACTGGTTCATGCGCTGATCCTGAAAAGATCGGGGCGGGGGATCCAGCTCCGCTGCCGAGGGTCCCCTTCCGTCTCCCTCTAACCCATGACACTTTGCACAACTCTCCAGGAACAGTCTCTTCCCTCGCGATAAACTGGGGACAACGGCTGGGTAGGAGACCACATTCAAGTCCTGAGAAAGCCTGGGAAGAAGACTGTGGGTAAGGCCTCGAACCTCTATCCAATCGCGCTTTTCCTCAATCAGAGTGCGAATCAACTGGAGCTCAGTCAGGATGTCCTGCGCTGGGTCGAGTTGCCGGTACTGCTCCACCAGGAGCTGACTGAAATCCAGCATCTCCTGGTACTCGAATTCGCTGATGACCTGCCCGGACTGGACCGCGGCAGCGTAGTCCGTTCCCAGATACTGGAGGAGAAAGACAAGCTTTTCAGGTTCAAGGCGCTCAGAATCTTGCGGTAGCGGGATCGACAGAGGCGATCCCGCCCGGTTCTGAGTCTGCACTGGAACAAACAACAGAATGAGGCCAATGAAAACCGGCAAAAATGTCAGGGAAAATAGCAAACGCCTGTTCAATTTCATCGCTTTGAGCTTCTAATTGAAATCGAATTTCAATTTCAGGATGAAGGCTATCACCCTCAGGGCTGGGTTTCAAGTCGCACCGATAAGGAGATCGAGCCTGGGGAGAAGGCAGAATTATTGGGGAAGGTCTGGGGAGCTTTCCATGGCCACGCGCTCTGCAAGATCGCTCCATGGCACAAGAAAATCGTCGAGCAGCAGGTGATTTCCGCTCGACTGCAGTTCACCTTGAGGATCCTTGAACTGAAAGTAAAAAAGAGTATAGGACTCGACGCGGTACAACCCGCCGCTGCGATTGTAACTCACCCGGCTTTCGTATTCACCGAGGCGTTCTCCCGACTGATCAAAAATGGGAAGCCCCTTTAATGAGGACTCAGGAACCAGTCGTACCAGGTTATTGGTAAGGGGTATGTAGAGTTCCTCCTTGTCGGTTCGAAAGATCTCTTGAAATTTGATCTCACAGTCGATCCCTTGTAGGTCTTCTCTTAAACCAGTCAGAACTTCATCGATCTGTTCCCATCGGGCCCTTTG
>JAPUKI010000378.1 GCA_027295745.1 Acidobacteriota bacterium | reverse complement strand
GAGCTTGATCCTGTCGGTGGCTCACTTTGGTGTTCAAGCCTTCGTCTGGCCCGGTTTGACCGGTGTCTGGACCAGAACGGGAAAACTGGCTTCCATCGGTGTTAGTGTTCGCCACTGGATCACCACCCATGGTTTTGCTCTGAATGTCAACACGGATCTCAGTTATTTTCAGCGGATCAACCCCTGTGGAATCGTGAATTGTCAGATGACTTCATTGAGCCATTCCTCGGGCAGACCTGTTGACCTGAGTGAAGTGAAAGCCGTCTTGCAGCGGAGCTTTCAGGAAGTTTTCTCATTGTGAAGGAGCTTCTTCAGATCGTAGATCATTCCTTCCCGGCTATAGGAAGAAAATTCCAGAATGCCGGTGTCCATTCGAATGGCGTCTTCGGGGCAGACTTCCACACAATATCCGCAAAAGACACAAAGCCCTAAATCAATGTCGAAGCGCACCGGGTATTTCTCAATCTGAGGATTGGGATGCTCTCCGCCTACAATGTAGATGCAGTGAGCCGGGCAGATCGTCTCGCACATCATGCATGCCACACAGCGAGGTGAGCCATCCTGGCGTCGGGTCAGGCGATGCAAGGTCCTCAGACGCGGGGAGAAGGGGCGCCGTTCTTCCGGATATTGGATGGTCACACCTCCCCGCAGGTGTTGAGCCAGCCCGAAGCGATGAGCGACATGAACCAGGAGATTTCGAAAGAAATGGCGTGCCGTGAGGCGAAGCGCTTTGAGGACCTCCGGAATGTAGGTCCTGTCCCAAAATCCGAGCTCTCTGTGAATCCTTTTGATTGCCATTTTCCCCTTTCCCTATCCTATCCACAATATGACTAGAGCGGTGACCAGGATGTTGATGATCGAGAGCGGCAGCATGATAGTCCATCCCAGTCGCATTAAGTGATCCCAGCGAAAACGGGGCAAGGTCCAGCGAATCAGCATCATCAAGAAGCAGAAGAAACTCAACTTGATCAGGAATGCCCCCACTTGCAGTCCCATGACCATGACCGGAGAGAGCGATACCCCCAAGTTCCCGGGAAGGTGAAAGCCGTCTGAGTATAGGAAGGGTACCTGCCACCCGCCAAAAAACAGGGTGGTGATCAATGCAGCTGCCAGAACTGTTTCGATGAAGTCGGTCGCATAAAACATGCCAAACTTCATGCCGCTGTACTCCACGAAATAACCAATGATCTCTGACTCCCCTTCAGGAATATCAAAAGGGACCCGCTTTGTTTCCGCCATGGCGGCTGTAGCGAAGAGGATGAAACCCAGCGGTTGCAGGAGTATTCCCCACCTGGGGATCCATCCCCACAATAGCTCACCCTGGGCGAGGACCATTTCCTGAAGACTCAAAGTTCCATAAATCATTATTAGACCAATGATGGTAGCACCCATAGTGATTTCATAGGAGATCATCTGGCTCGAGGCCCGCACACTTCCCAGGAGGCTGTAGTTGTTGTTGGAGGCCCATCCGGCCAGGACGAAGCCGTAGATACCCATGCTCATGGTGGCGAAGACGAACAGAAGACCAACATTGATAGGGAGGACTTGCAGGGAAACCGAATAGTCGCCAAAGCGGTAGACTCCACCGAAGGGAATCACTGCGAAGCTGATGAGGGCAAAAAACATGGCTATCAAGGGAGCCAGGGTATGCAGGAGGCGGTTGCCACCAGGTGGAATAAAGTCTTCCTTGGTCAGAAGCTTGATGGCGTCGGCGATGGGATGGAAAAGCCCCAGCAGCCGGAATCCCAAAACATCAGCCCGGTTGGCGCCAATCCGGTCTTGCATCAGGGCGCTTTGCTTCCTTTCCATCCAGGTGAGGATGAACATAAATCCCATGACAACGTTGAAAATAAAGAAAGCTTTAATGAACTGAATCAAGTAGTCCATAGGGTCAATGACTTAAGGTTTGTGCTCTTCAATCAATTCTCCAAACTCTTCCAGCTCCCCGTAGGGGGATCCGGACCATTCCATAAAGACATCTTCAGCACTCAGGTAAGGCAATGGATATCCGAGTTCCTGCGCCAGTCCAGTCAGGATCTCAACATCGGCTTTGGAATCAGAAAGAGGAAGGAATGCCTGTTGGTAGCGTTGGAGACGACCTTCGAAGTTGGTAAAGGTTCCATCCTCTTCGGCATGGGTGGCTCCGGGAAGGACCAGGTTGGAAAATTCCACGGTCTTGTTCCAATTGGTCCCTTGAAAGATGACATAGTCCGCTTCTTCCAGCATTTCTTGAGCTTCCCGGCTCTCAAAGTTGTGCTGAAAAATATAGAGGACTTTGATCTTTCCGGAGGCAGCCTCTTCCAGAATGTTTCTCACATTGAATGTCAAGCCGAGCTCTTCAGCTCCCCGGCTGTTGGGGTTTTTGTCCCCCTGCATGAGAAAGTCATCTTGAAAACCCTCTTTCTCCCAGGGATTTCGATACCCAATCTGCTCAATTCCCATCAGCTCACCGAAAACCTTCTGAATGAGGTAAAGCTCTTCGTTGGAGAGCTGCGGGGAAGCGATCACACCGATGCTCTCAGATCCGAACTTCTCCAGAGTTGTCTTCAGGGCCGTCGAAACCTCCTGGACGACCTTTTTCCAGTCCGATACTTCAAGTTCGCCACCGGCGACTCGAAGGTAGGGAAACTCAATTCGATTGTGGTCGATGAATTCGTAGCCAAAGCGTCCTTCGTCGCAGATCCACCAGCGGTTCACAAAGGGGTTGAAACGCGGTTTCAGCCGTTGAACGCGCTTTCCACCGGCTTTGTAGGGGCGTGAGGTGTTGTAATGGATGCTGATGTTGCAGCCCCGGGCACAGCCGTTGCAGATCGATTCCTGTGTGGAGAGATACCAGACGCGACACTGAAAGCGAAACTCTCTCTCTGTCAGGGCTCCCACCGGGCAGATGTCAATCACATTCCCCGAATAGGGATTGTCCAGAGCCTTCCCCGGCGCGAGATCGATGACCGAGCGGTTGCCGCGATGGAAAACACCCAGTTCGTTACTTTTGGAGACTTCCTCACAAAATCGTGTGCAGCGTGTACACAAGATGCACCGTTCCTGATCGAGAATGACGTGGGGTCCGATGGGAAGAGCCTTTTTTCTCTTGATCTTGTTTTCCAGGAAGCGGCTGTCGTACTGGCCAACTTCCATGTAGTAATTCTGAAGGTCACACTCTCCGGACTGGTCGCACACGGGGCAGTCCAGGGGATGATTGACCAGCAGAAATTCCAGCATGGATTTGCGGGCTTGCCTGACTTTTTCAGAATCGGTGGTGACCTTCATGCCGTCCTGGGCTTGCGTATAGCAGGCGATGGCCAGCTTGGGCATTCTCTCGATCTCAACCAGACATATCCGGCAGCTGCCGGCGATGGAGAGTCCCGGGTGATAGCAATAACGGGGAACGGAGATGCCCAGATTCTCGGCTGCCTGGATCACGGTTGATCCAGGTTCCACGTTAACGACTTGCCCGTTGATCTCAATGGCTGGCATGGACTGCGGGTTTCTTTTCCTTTACATCACATCGAGCACACTGTTTGTGAAGGATGTGGTCTTCGAATTCTGATTTGAACTTCTTGATGAAACTTCTGAAGGACATCGCTGCGCCGTCACTCAGTGCACAGATGCTGGTACCGCTCATGTTATCGGCAAGCTCTGCCAGATTGCTGATATCCTCCTGAGTCCCCCTGCCTTCCAAAATGCGGGTCAGAATCTGATAGACCCAAGCGGTTCCTTCACGGCAGGGAGTGCACTGTCCACACGATTCATGGGCGAAAAAGCGCATGATGTTTTGACATGCTCGGACCATACAGATCTCTTCGTCCAGGACAATCACCGCCCCTGATCCCAGCATGGAGCCTGCCTTCATCAGGCTGTCGAAATCTAGAGACACATCGAGCTCCTCTTCAGTGAGGATGGCTGCCGATGCCCCGCCGGGTATGATCCCTTTGAGTTTTTTGTCATTCAGTACCCCCCCGCCATGCTCCTCAATCAGCTCTCGCAACGAAGTTCCCAGGGGCAGCTCGTAGACCCCTGGTTTCTCTACACTCCCAGAGAGAGCAAAGAGCCGGGTTCCCCCATTGTGTTCACAACCAATGTCAGCAAACCAATGCGCCCCGTTGAGAAGAATTTTGGGCAGATGGGAGAGTGTTTCTACATTGTTTATGACGGTGGGGCAGCCAAACAGACCCACCACCGCGGGAAAAGGAGGCTTGAGTCGAGGCCAGCCCTTTTTCCCTTCCAGCGACTCCAACAATCCGGTCTCTTCTCCGCAGATATAAGCGCCAGCGCCGCGATGGAGGTGTACATCCAGCTGAAAGTTCTTCCCCAGGACACGCTCGCCCAGTACCCCTTCTCGATAGGCTTCATCAATCGCTTTCTGCAAGATCTCGGCTGGACGGACGTATTCACCGCGGACGTAAATATAGGCAGTGTGGATACCGACCGCGTAGGCACAGATAATGATTCCCTCCAGAAGGCGGTGAGGATCCCACTCCAGGATGTAGCGGTCCTTAAAGGTTCCCGGCTCTGACTCGTCTGCATTGACCGTCAGGTAGATGGGCTTGCCGGTGTCTTGAGGGACAAAGTTCCATTTTCTGCCCGTGGGAAAACCGGCGCCCCCCAGGCCGCGAAGATTGGATTGGATCACTTCATCGATGATTTCCGGAGGCTGCATCTCAAAGAGGGCCTTGCGTGCCCCCTCATATCCGGCCTTCTTTCGGTACCAGCCCAGCTCCTTTGCCTGGCTGTTTCCGAAGTGTTCGGAGACTAACTTGACAATGGGCATGACTTATATCGTGCGCGTGGGAGGCACCTCAGGTGCCGAATTCGTGCGAGATGTTGCGTCGAGAATTTTGTCCAGATTCTCCGGGGTGAGAGGACCGTGGTAGTCCTTGTCCAGCTGCATCATGGGGGCTAATTCACAAGCCCCTAAGCAATCCGGAACCGCCTCCCAGCTGAAGGTGCCGTTTTCTGTGATGGAGCCACTCTCAACACCCATTTTGCCTCTCAGGTGATCTCTAATCTCATCGCACCCCCGGATCCAACAGCTGATGCTCATGCACAGACGAATGTGATGGCGGCCCATAGGTCGCTGGAAATAAAGGGTGTAGAAGGTGAGTACCTCGTGGACATCGACCAGAGGGACTTCCAGAAGCTGGGCCACATACTCTTCCACCTCAGGCGAAATGTATCCCTGCTGCTCATGGCCCAGGTGGAGCGCGGGCAGCATGGCCGACCGCTTCTTGGGATAGCGACTCAGGATTTGCTGGAATCGCTCCTGGTTTTCCGCCGTGAACTCAAAGCTGGAACTCACCGGTCCAACTCTCCTGCAACCATATTGACGGAGCCGAAGGTCGCTACGATGTCCGCCATCTGGTCACCCACCAGGATTTGGCCTAATGCGCCCATTATAGGGAAACAGGGTGGGTGGCAGCGTACTCGCCAGGGCCGATCGGTTCCGTCGCTGACAATGTAAAAGCCCAACTCTCCGTTGGCTCCCTCTACTGGAAAATAGACCTCGCCCGGGGGGGGACGAAGCCCGTGTCCCAGCATGATGATCTTGAAGTGATGCATTAATGCTTCAATGTTGGAATAGACCTGCTCCTTGGAAGGCAGCCAGGCCTCTTTGGTGGGGGCGGAAATGCGGTCGTGATAGCGCTCTTCCGAACCCTGCAGAGTCGGTTGGATGAGAACCTGCTGCTTTAAAAGTCCAGAAGTCTGTCCAAATTTGCCCAGGTCTGCCATCAGATCCGCTTCAATGACCTTCCCCTCTGGATCGACGTTGGTGGGCCCGCTGGGAAGAGTGTCGAGTGCTTGTTCAATAATGAGCATCGCCTGCTGCATCTCCTCCATGCGCACCAGGTATCGGTCATAGTTGTCGCCGTGGTCTCCGATGGGGACATCAAATGCAAACCGTTCGTAGAGGGAGTAGGGAAACGCCTTTCGCACATCGTAGGCGACCCCGGTAGAGCGCAAAAAGGGTCCCGTAATACCGTGAGAGATCGCCTCTTCTGCCGAGATGACACCAATTCCGCGCATGCGATCATAGAAAATCCGGTTTCGGGTCAGAAGCTCGTCGACCTCTTTGAGCACTTCACGAGTCTTTTTCAGCTGGGCCCGGCAGCTTTCTTCGAATCCTTCCGGCAGGTCAGCCTTCACCCCTCCAACACGACCATAGGAGACGGTCAGACGGGCGCCGGTAACGCTTTCGATGAGTTCGTACAGCCACTCCCGTGCCTTCATCATGTAGAGGAAGACCGAGACGGCACCCAGCTCCATGGCTGATGCGCCAATGCAGGTGAGATGGTCGGTGATGCGAGAGATCTCACTCAGGATGACCCGAATATAGTTGCACCGTTCAGGCACCTGCAAGCCCATCAGAGTTTCGACAGCCGCGGCGAATCCAAAATTGGAGATGAGAGGGGAGACGTAGTTGAGCCGATCGGTAAAGGGAAAGCATTGAGTATAGGTGGCGGCCTCACAGTGCTTTTCAAAGGCACGGTGGAGATAGCCGATTTCAATGTCCGTCTTGCGTAGGATCTCCCCATCCAGTTCCACCTGGATCTTGATGACTCCATGCATCGCCGGGTGTGCCGGCCCGACATTGAGCAGCATGGTTTTTGTCTTGAGCTCGGTGGTCTCTGTGATGACGATATCCTTGTGATCCGTGCAGATCGCGGCGTGATCGGAGTTAGAAAATGCAGTACCTAGACTTTTGGCCCGATCAGAGGCTGCCGCTTTTCAATGGGATAGTCTTTCCGTAGTGGATGACCCTCAAATTCCGGATACATTAAGATTCTCCGCAGGTCAGGATGGCCCATAAATTGGATACCAAACATGTCGTACACTTCACGCTCATACCAGTTAGCTGCTGACCAGAGTGAGGTCAGGCTGTCCACCTTGGGATCAGGCTCAGGGACGGGAATCTTGACGCGAACCCGAAAGTTGTTCTTTAGCGACAAGAAGTGGTACACCACCTCAAATCGAGGTCTGCGCTTCCAGTAGTCAACCGCCGTGAGGTCCATAAGGTAGTTGTACTCGAGTTCGGGATCTTCCTTTAATAACCTGGCCACCTCCAGGAGGCCCGATGGTGCAATGATGACCGTGTCCTGACCCAGTTGGGAATGGACCTCGATGACGGCCTTATCGAGTGTATCTTTTATCCTTTGGATGGTGATGCTTAAGTCCATTTATCTAGAAATAACATGGGATGCCGACGGGTCGAAAGGTCATCAGATTTCCTGTTTCTGATTCTGAATTTTCTTCTGCAAGAGCATTAATCCCTCCAGAACCGTCTCCGGTCGGGGGGGGCAGCCCGGGATGTAGATGTCCACCGGGACGATGTGATCGATTCCTCTCACGGTGGCATAATTATCGTAAAAACCTCCGGTACAGGTGCAAACGCCAAAGGCCACTACCCACTTGGGAGCGCACATCTGCTCGTAGATATGCACCAGCACCGGAGCCAGTTTTTGGCTAATGGTTCCCACCACGAACAGCACGTCCGCTTGACGGGGTGAGAAGCGTGGAAGCCCGGCGCCAAACCGGTCCATGTCATAGTGAGCAGAGGCTGTGGCCATGTACTCCATCCCACAGCAGGCGGTGACGAAGGGATACTGGAAGATCGAATACTTTCGGGCCCATCCCAGCATCTTGTCCATCCGGCTGGTGAAGAATCCCGTTTGTGGGCTGACTTCGACATCTACTTCCATTCAAAAACTCCTCTTTTAACGGAATAGAACAGCCCTGAGAGAACGACAAGGAGGAAAATCAGCATTTCTGTGAAACCAAACCATCCCAGCTCCTTGTAAATCACGGCCCAGGCGAAAAGAAAAATCAGTTCAATGTCGAAAAGGACGAAGAGAAGCGCCACGACGAAGAACTTGACCGAAAAACGGCCGCGCATGATTTGCCTGGGCTCCACTCCGCACTCGAACGGCATGTCATGGACGCGACTGTGTCG
>JAPUKI010000377.1 GCA_027295745.1 Acidobacteriota bacterium | reverse complement strand
TAGCCAATGTCCGAATTGAGGTCAAGCTGGCACTGGGTGAACCAACAGCATTATCGCCGCTTGGGGTTAGCAGTGCAGCGCAGCCTGCACTATGGACAAGAGCGATTCCCTGGAGCCTAGCCGGCTTGGTGGCAGGAGCTCTCATCGCCGGACTCGTGGTTTGGAATGGGGTCCGGCCCAGCCCTCCCGCAGCCCAGCCTCTCACAAAGTTTGTGATCCCGGCCGTTAAACTTTTGAGGGAAGACAATGGTTATAGGCTGGCGATTTCACCCGACGGACGGCGCATTGTCTTTAGGACTGTACAGGAAGGGACAAACCAATTCTACATGCGGTCTCTTGACGATGTGGTCGCCACGACTATTGCCACTTTTCAAGAGCGGAGATTTGCATCTGCTCCTTTCTTCTCTCCAGATGGTGAGTGGTTAGTCTTCGATGACGACGGAATACTGAAGAAGGTCTTACTCATGGGAGGATCACCCATAGCCCTTTGCGATGTCCTTGGAGGAGTCGTTGGAAGTTGGGGTTCTGCGGACACGATTTTCTTTTCAGGTAATCTCGAGATAGGACAAGCCAACAGCCTTTACCGCATTTCCGCTGCGGGAGGTAGGCCAGAACTCCTGGCCACCCCGAATCCCGATGAGGGAGAGAGCGGGTATTTTGATCCACAGATCTTACCCGGAGGGAGGGCCGTTCTCTTCACCGTCGCTATCGGGGGCAGGAATCAGGTCAGAGTGCTGTCGCTGGAGAGGGGAGAACAAAGGGTCTTACTCGAAGTTGGCAAACAAGCCAGGTACGTGGAAACGGGACATTTGGTCTATGGGCAGGCAGAACCAGGGGCTTTGATAAAAGGAACCCTGATGGCGGTATCGTTTGATCTGGCCAGGCTTGAGGTCACGGGTGCTCCTGTCCCACTCCTGCAGGGAGTGAGGCAAACTCCGCAGGGTGTTTTCGACTACGCCGTTTCAGATAATGGAACGCTGGTTTATGTCCCAGGCAGTGGAGAAGGTGTCGAGCAAAGTTTAGTTTGGGTCGATCGGAACGGAAGGACCCAGCCTCTGGCAGAAATCCAACGCCGGCTGGAAGAGCCGCGACTCTCACCCGATGGCACCACTTTGTCCGTTACCGTCTGGAATCGGGAACTACGTAACATCTGGATCTACGATCTCACCCGGGAAATATTAACCCCCTTTACGACTGAGGGACAAAATACGCGAGCCATCTGGTCACCAGACGGGAAGCGACTCATCTTTGGGTCTAATCCAGGTCCTGGAGGGAGTAAGATTTTCCTGGCGCCCATAGACGGCAGTGTCGATCCTGAACAACTCACAACCGGCCCTGGCACACACTTCCCCACATCCTGGTCCTCGGATGGTCTCGTTGCTTACGTACGAGCTGGTGGGGCCACTGGAGGCAGTATTGGGGTACTGTCACTGGAAGGTGACCAGCCATCCGAGCAACTCATTGAAGCTCAGTATGAGGAACGCAACGGAATTTTCTCTCCCAACGGCCAGTGGATGGCCTTTACTTCTAGTCGTTCGGGGCAGTTTGAAGTTTATGTCAGACCTTATCCTGGCCAGGGAGGGATGGTACCGATCTCCATCGATGGAGGTCTGGAACCGATGTGGGCTCCCAGTGGAAGAGAGCTTTTCTATCGCAACGGAACTCAAATGATGGTGGTCCCGGTTCAGACGGAACCCACATTCAAGGCTGAAAAACCGAGACTTTTGTTCGAGGGGTCCTATTCCTACAACTTTACAACCGTGACATCGAACTACGATGTCACAGCCGACGGCCAAAAGTTCGTGATGGTGAAGGATATGGCAGAACAGGAAGAAGGCCAGATCCACGTCGTCCTCAACTGGTTTGAAGAACTCAAACGCCTGGCGCCCGTTGACCGCTGACAACTGACAGCTAACAGCTGACAGGCGTTTCCTCATTTCAGCAATGAGGAAACGGGTAGTCTGTCCCAATTTCCCCAGGTACCGAATCCGCGGCACATCCATTGAAAGAATCTTAAGGCGGATGGGCCCGTGGGCTAAACAGGCTCGCCTGAAGCCCACGGCTCTGTTTGAGCCTCGTCAGCTCCGTCAGAGCTGCAGGCTTTAGCCTGCGGGCCATCGTTTGAAATATGGGGACTGACTAACCAACCCCAACCTCAGCGGCTCCCAGGGGAGTATCTTCTCTATCACTGTCGGATTCTTGACATCTCTCTCTTCGGCTCTATCAATTTGTCACAGCATGTGGATAAAATTCGGCGTACTATTTAGAATGCATTAGCGTAAAATGTTGTGATGCTACCTCAAAACTGAGTCCATGAGGGGGAAGCTTGAGGAGGAGAAGGCCTGGGAAGCGGCTCACCAGAAAGGGAAGGGTCAGGCAGGCGTGGATCAATTTCCTGATGATTCTCTCAGTGGTGATTCTGGCCCTTTTGATAGCACGGTTCCCGGTCTGATTCTTGGGAACATTTATGGAAGACCGTAGAAGAAATGAGGCCGCCATAGCTGAGAGGGTCCGTGAGTTGGCACAAAGCTATTGCAGCCGGCCTTGGCGTTATTGCTTTTCCTGAATCGAGCTGGGAGAAGTCTCAGCGCGCCGCTCTGGCGGAAAAATCAGCGGCTGGTCAATGGGGCACCAAGCCATCAGTAAGGACGCAATGACCAACAAGAGAATCATCAGAACAATGATCAGCCCTTTTTTGCTCACTGCTCTTCCTCAGGATAGAACTATTCGCCAGCTGACGCGTACTACTCTGGCGCTTCCTTCCACTTGAGTGCCCACTGACCTGAGGACCAGACCGGTACCAGGTCCGTCGGAGAGATGGAGTCCTCATCGGTCTTAATTGTTACCCACCTTCTTGCGAACCACCTGGAACTGCGTCCTGACTTCACCCGCTGGCCAGGAATTTTAACCACCTTGAAACCGAGGGAAGCATTGCGGGGGCGCCATTGAGAAAATTGAAAATTGAGGACAAACCCATGAGGAGAATGGAGAGATTCCTGGAGATGGAATAACTGATGGTGAAACTGTTGATGGAGATGAAAGAGTTGATGGTGGACTTGCATATGGGCTAAATC
>JAPUKI010000376.1 GCA_027295745.1 Acidobacteriota bacterium | reverse complement strand
GCGTGGTACGACAAGGATGGCAAGGAATTTCATCCCGGGATCCATTACTACGTGGGTGGCAATACCAAGGTGTATGGTGCCGTTTTGTTTCGTTTGCGCAAGGAAGATTTTGGGGAGATCCAGCACCACGGGGGTATTTCTCCCGCCTGGCCGCTGAGCTATGAGGACTTCGAGCCTTACTACACCCGGGCTGAGCAGCTCTATCAAGTGCACGGGGAGCGCGGGAGCGATCCCACAGAGCCGCCTGGAGGTGGACCCTATCCTTATCCGGCCGTGAGTCATGAGCCGCGCATTCAGGAACTGGCTGATGATCTGAGTCGCATGGGTCACACCCCGTTCCCTCTCCCGGTCGGGATCATGCTGGATGAGGCCAATCCCCATAAGAGCCGCTGCATCCGATGTGATACCTGCGATGGATTCCCCTGCCTGATTCAGGCCAAGTCCGACGCCCACGTCCTGTGCGTTGAGCCGGCTTTGCAACACGAAAACGTCACCCTTCTCACCCACACCAAGGTGATTCGCCTGGAAACCAACCCCTCGGGGCGTGAGGTCGCCAAAGTGGTAGCTCAAGGCGAGGGCGGAACCCAAGCCTTCTCAGCGGATATCGTGGTGGTGGCTTGTGGTGCCGTCAATTCCGCCGCACTGCTGCTGCGCTCGGCCAATGATCAGCATCCCCGTGGCCTGGCCAACAGTTCCGACGTGGTCGGCAGGCACTATATGGCCCACAACAATTCAGCCTTTCTGGCTATTTCAAAAAGACCGAATCCCACCATCTTTCAAAAAACGATCGGCCTGAATGATTTCTACTTCGGATCGGACGACTTTGAATATCCATTGGGCCATCTGCAGATGCTCGGAAAGTCTAATGGCGAGATGCTCAAAGCTGAAGCACCGCCCCTGGTGCCTGGGATGACACTCGATTTGATGGCCCGACATGCGGTGGATTTCTGGATCACTTCAGAAGACCTGCCGGACCCGGAGAATCGTGTGAGCCTCAACTCAAAAGGGGAGATCGTGCTGTGCTATAAAGAAAATAACGAAGAGGGGCATAAGCGCCTGGTTGCGAAGCTCAAGGGTATGCTCAAAGAGATCAATTGCGAGAGTCACCTGATTCCCACTGCTCTTTATCTGGGCAAGAAGATTCCCCTGGCTGGCACAGCGCACCAGAACGGCACCATCCGCTTCGGTTCCGATCCCAAGACTTCAGCTCTGGATCTGAATTGCAAAGCTCATGATTTGGATAACCTGTACGTTGTGGATGGGAGTTTCTTTGTCTCCAGTTCAGCCGTCAACCCGGCCCTAACCATTATGGCCAATGCACTGCGGGTGACCGACCATTTGCTGGAACGGCTGGGGTAACCTTTAGAGGCAGGTCAAACAGAGGCAGGTCAAAAAATCAAGAGGTAGGTGTACTTGAGAGCCAGGACTCGATCGGTCGTCTCTTCCTCGATATCCTGCTGTTGGTTGTAGACAAAGAACAGATCGCTTGAGGTCCGGTGGATCAGGCGGAATCGGATGTGGGAGTCGACCTGGGTTTTGTCACTGTTGTAGCGGATCGCAGCATTCAAAAACATCTTGGGAGTGAAGGTGAGTTTCATGTTAAAGCCCACCTCATAGGTGGCCAGGGAACCGTCCTGCAATCGGAAATTGTTTCTCACGTAGTCCCCGCTGATGTTAAAGCGGGAACTGGGTTGGAGTTTTCCTCCCAGTGTGAATGTCTTTTTCTCAAGCATAGAGACGTCGCACTTCTTGAACCGGGCGTCGAAGGAAAAGACTTTACTCTTGTCCGAGAAGTAGCGGACCCGGAGTTCATTGAACCTGTAATCTCCTCGGGAAAGGCGAATGGAGCAGGGCCTTCTCTCGGCCCGCTTGAAGTTTTGAATGTACTGGGTTTCAAAGCCGCCTCCATCTTGAAATTTGACCTCCACCTGGGGACGCAATAACTTGACCTCGGTCTCGCCGTTGGGAAGGGTCACGAAATCGGAGATGAGCAGGGGGAAGATATCTCGAATGAAGGATCCCAGGTTCCTCTCTTCCTGCAGGCGGGCACTGAGCCCCACTTCGGCGTGAATGATCCTCCTCCCGGAGCGGCGGGCCGATCCCAGTTCGGGGTCGAAATTTTCCTGAATTTCCGAATATGCCCCAAGAATGCGGAAGAGATTGGTCTGCCATTTCATCTCCGCTGTGGCCATCCCGTTTTGACCGCTGCTGTCGGGGTTTTCGGTTTTGGCCAGGACGGCGTTAAATTTCAGGTCTTTGAAGAACTGGAAATTGACATCGGCGGCATAAGTTCGGTGATAGTCGCTGGGGTGCTCCGATTGGCGATTGATGAACAGCACACCCATGTCGGAGTTGGCCAAAAAGTCCCGTTTGAACCGTGCCACGGTGAAGTTGTCGGCTGGTAAAGCATCCTCAGACCTGGTCTGAACGGTCATAAAACCCAGGTAGTAGGGTCCAGCCCGGCCTGTCAGCCGCGCACCGCCCCAGATGGGAAGGGGTGCTCCCTTCTCTGAGAGCCCAATCTGTCGGCTTCTGAACAGGACGGCCTCCTGCTTCCTGCGAGGCCCCAGTCGGTAGGTCTCCCCCAATTGAAAGAGCCCGGCATTTTCACGGAAAAAGTCGCGTTTTTCAGGGAAAGAGGTGGGGAACTTCGTTAGGTTGACCTTCTTTTTGACGTCCACCTCTACGAAGGCAAAATCGGGGTTGAAGGTCAAGTCCAGAGTCAGGCCCGAGGTCAAGCCGTATTTGACATCCACGCCCCCATCGAAAACCTCCTCCGTCTGCAGCCCTCGGGAGCGAAACTGTTCCATGCCTGCCAGGGAATAGAGTTTGACCTTCAGGCGTCCGCTGTCCTGTTCACTTTCTGCTCGCCCTCCTCCTCCTCCTCCTCCTCCTCCTTGCCTTTGCAGGACTGTCAAGAAGCCAGCCGGGGAGATCTGAAAGTTACTGGATTGCCACTGAGAGGCTGCCCCCCGGGAGGACTCATTGCTTGGTTCGACCCCCGGGTCGACTCTTTCGAGGGCTCTCAACTCGCCGGCGCGGGAGACCTGGAAGAAGCCGTATCGCCGCGGAACAGGTGACCACCAGGTCAGCTCATTTCGGCGTCTGAGCAGCCGGAAAAAGTTGACTCCCCAGACCTGGAAGTCCTCTTCGCTGAAGCTCAAAGTCTCGAAAGGAATAGCGAATTCTGCCGTCCACCCATCGTCGTGAATTTGGACTTCGACCTGCCAGGTTCCTACCCAGGCAAAGTTCACATCTCGGCCTTCGTTATAGAATTGAATATCCCGTTGTCCCCCCTCGGGGCTGGTGGCCATAATGAAGCCGTTGCGGTCATCGTTGAAGGTGTCCAGTTGGAAACCGAAGAGATCCTGGTCCAGCCAGTTCTCCACGACGCGGTAGCCCAGCTCATCCTCCTCTAACTCCTCCAACCATTCAAAATCTCTGGTGATATCGTGGACCACGATTTCTTTTGGCCTTCGATCGTGGCAGTAGGCGGCGATATAGAGGTTCTTGTCATCGAAAAGAACCTTCACCTCGGTCCATTCTGTGGCGGGTTTTCCTTCCGATGGATCCGTTTGAATAAAGCCTGTGACGGGCTGGGCTGTCGCCCAGGCGGACTCCGACAAGCTGCCGTCGATGGAAATCAGGGACTCAGTGTAGTGGGCGCTCACCACTTTGCCCGCTGGCGGGGGTTCCTGACTGAAAAGAGTCGTGGAGGTGGTGAGGAAGCCAACCAGAAGGATGCCCTTTTTCAGTGGGTGGAGGCCAGCGACATGTTTCCGGGAAATTCCCATGAGCTACCAGGACATCGTGGGTTCCAACGAAGTTGGGCTCACTCTCCTTCTCTTATGGGCCCGCTGGAAATCAAAGGCCCTGATTTCTAGAAAGCCGTGTGTGGTTTAGGAAACTGTTTGATAGAAGGGATTGTATGCTTTAAAGGCAAGAGGGTCAAGGAATTGGTGTAACGTTGACGCGATGCCGCGAAGCAGGTATCCTAACCAGAATTGGGAGGTAGAGAACTATGAATAGATCACTTTTCCTGACCCTGGTCGCGGTTATGCTGATGGCTTTCACCAGCTCTGGTATGGCTGCTGACGAAGGAAGCTGGACTGGCTGGCTTTCAGATTCCCACTGTGCTGCTGATTACGCCAAGTCCGCGACTGAGGACCATACTGCCTGTCTCAACATTTGCCTGACGGGTGGCGCCAAGTGGGCCCTGTCGATGGAAGATGGTGCCTTTATCCTGGATATTGAAAGCGCTGAAGCAAAACAGTATCTGGGTCACCCAGTGGTTGTGAAAGGCGAGCTCAACCAGGAAACCCAGACCATCAAGGTCAGCTCCGTTTCCCTGTCCCACGACCACTAGGGAGCTGTCTGCTCAGCTGTGTTGAAACGGCTGAGATAGTCTGCGGAAAGGGGACGAGGGATCAGATCCTGGAACTGGATGTCAAAGTCGATGTCCAGGACTTCTCCGTCCTTGATGACCATCTCGATCATTTGCGTATTGCGGATGTCCTGGAGAGGGTCGCCCCCAATGACAATGAGGTCCGCCAGTTTGCCTGATTCGATCGTTCCCAGCTCGTGACCCTGACCAATGAGTTGGGCAGGATTTCTGGTGGCGGCCTGCAACGCCTCCAGGGGCGAGAGTCCAGAGTCTACCAGCAGCTCCAGCTCGCGGTGAAGATCCATTCCCGGCATGGCTCCCAAAGTGGTGTCTGAAGACGCGATCACCGTACCGCCAGCCTCTAAGAAAGACTTGATAAACTCCTGTGACTTGGCATAGCCCACCTGAAACTTTGGGTCTGAGCGAGCGCGCCTGGAGCGAGAATACCGCCCCACAATACTTTGTCGAGACAATTCTGGGATAAAGGACAGCCTCGAATCCTGGAGAAAGGCTTGGTCCTGCTCTTCGTATTCCCGGGTGTGGGGATGGACTCCCATCCACCAGCTGACAAGAGTGGGAGAAAGGGCGGTTCCCTGCTTGACCAAGAGTTCGATCAAGTCATCAAACAACTCGGGCTGCATGAGTGGCGCCAGTTCCCGCACGGTGGCCATGACGTATTCCGGTTCCGTCCTTCTCTGCTCAATCTCCTGCAGTATTTCCGGATCATCTATGGTGGCAATGGCAATTCCACTCATGTGCTCCAGACTGGCGATGCCAAAAAGAGCGGCCTCTCGGGCACTGACGGTGATGTGTCCCCTCACCACCAGATCAGCAGCACGGGCTTCCTCGATGATGGCTTTCAATAATTCCGGCCGGATCATGGTGTAGGCTTTGATGTAATCCACCCCTCGGCCAGCGTGTTCTCTGACGACTGCCCTGGCCTCCTCTTCCGTGGAGACATTGACGCTGTGTGGGAAGGTGCCGGGAGGACTATCGAGCTGTCCGGCAGAGGTAAAGATTCTGGGTCCGGGCACCAGTTGATTGGCAACAGCAAACTTCTGGGCCAGGATCCAGGGAGTATAGTTTCCCAAGTCGAGAACCGAGGTGACTCCCTGGGCCAAGTATAGAGGAGCGGCCCAACCCAGATAATGGACATGCCCATCGATCAGCCCGGGTAACAGATACTTTCCCTCAACATCAATCACCCGTGTGTTGGGTTCCGACTCGTATTGGCTTGCATCGCCGCTCAGGATCACTTCGAACCTGTTACCAGCAATCACCACCGTGGCGTTCTCTACAGGCCCTTTGCCGGTCCCGTCAATGAGCGTTCCGCCCCTCAGCACGATCTTTCCCGCTGGCGCCTGGTCCTGGCCAACGGTTTGCTTGGTGGGACTGGAACAACCACTGAGAAGCAACAGAAAGAAAAGTAGTAGAAAAACAGGCATCGAAATAGATCCCCCCCTATTAAATCAGCTACCGCAAATGGACAACGGGTATTAAAATTAGCAGGAAGATGGCAGAAAGCAAAGTCTCTGGTGAGGTGCTGAGATCATGCGTATTGATGAATATCATTTTGGAAAACTAGTGATAGGAGGAAAACCCTACGACTCTGATCTGATGATTTGTGGGGAGGACCTGCACCAGAAATGGTGGCGAAAAGAGGGCCACAGTCTGTGTCTGGAAGATCTGGAATGGATGTTGGACAGGAGTCCTGAAATCCTGATCATCGGCAAGGGAAGTGCCGGTTGTATGGAGGTTCCTATCGATGTGGTGGAGGAACTGCGCAAAAGAGGCATCGAGGTCCGGGTAGCCAAAACCGAACAGGCGGTTGAGCTGTATAACGAGATGGTCCAGAGGGAGACCCGAAAGATTGGCGCAACCTTTCACTTAACCTGTTGAAGTGCCACGCGACTTTTCCCTAGCCCGCATTATGCATAATGCGGGCCTAAATCCTCCTTTTCGAAAGAACCCGCTGTCACATCATATCGCCGGAGGGCTCAGCCTTTTCGGCTTGCACCGTCACAGTTTGAGCCTCCACATCGGCGCCTTTGCGGACACCGATGACTAGCAGGCTGGCACCAACCGTTAAGTCTTCGAAACCGATTTCCTCATCCCCCTTCTTGAAAACGGTATTCTCAGTCGTCAGAATGTTGGTCCGTCCCCGGGCAGTCCTGACCACGAACGATTTTTTCTCTGCATCGATAATTATGATCTCTCCTGTGCGTTGTGCCCGTTGAGCGTAAGCCTGATTGAACAGGAGAGTCCCCAGCAGCGGGACCATGAGAGCGAGAAAAAGTATGGATTGCTTCTTCATGAATCGTACCTCCCTTCAGAAAAAGAATCGATTGGATGCCCCCGGCTGTTGACGCATCCTCCCTTTGAGGAATCTATCATAGCAAAAGACACAACGGCTGTACTTTGCCTGACATAATAAATCTTATGTCACCCCAGGTGGGTAAGATTGCTGAGGAAATGGCTGAACACGACCTGGTTCAACTGGCTGATTTCCGGTTACATAAGATTTTAGAGGGACCGGAAAAGCTCCTCTGCCCGAAGGAGAACAGCCAGGATCTGGCCTACTGGATCCGCCGCTATTTGGATGAGCGCGTGGCAGGCGTGGGCTCTGTTCACACCTGGAAGGCCAAGGCCCGGGATCTCACCCTCTTCTACCGGTTTTTCATGGAGTGGAATCGATCTGCCGAGATCACCTTCTGGTGCCGTCGGGATACGGAGAATTTTCGTGAGGAGATGCTGGGACAGGGCTATAAGCCGGCCACGGTCAATCGCTTTCTGGCCACAGTCAAGCACTTTGGCCGCTACTGTGAGGAGCAGCGGGCATTTGACGGGGAGTGCCCCGTCTGGGGTGTGAAAAACGTACCCAGGGACCCGCCCGAAGCCAAAGGTCTGGATCGCTTCCAGGTGAAGCGGCTGTTTCAGTCAATCCAGGACCTTTCACGTATGAAGCCCGGTTGGGAAGCGGCGCGCGACGAGGCCATTTTCCATCTGCTTTATGCCGTGGGCCTGCGGGTGACAGAACTCTGCAATCTGGAGCTGAAGCATTATGACGGTAAAGGCCTGAAGAGCTTTCCGGCCAAGGGGGGCCACTTCCGTGACGCTTTTGTGCCCGCGCGGGCCAGGGCGAAACTGGATGGCTATCTGGCCCTTCGGCAGAGGGCGAGTGCCCGTCTCTGTGCTCAATACGAAGGTTTTTCTGCGCAGGCCAGACGACAAATCGAAAAATCGGCTCCCTGGCAACATCCTGACCCTCGCTGGCTGTTGTTCAACCGCTATGCCAGCAAAATCTCACGACAGCACGTTCACGCTCTCCTTCGGAAAGTGGCCGAGCATGCCCGGATCCACTACCGGGCGGCCATGAAGCTTTACCCCCATCGACTCCGGCATACCTTTGCCCTGGAGCAGCTCAGAAAGAGCGGTGACCCGACCCTGGTGGCACGGTTGCTGGGACACCGATCCCTGCAGCACGTGGTCCGCTACAGCCGCGAGCAGAAAGACGAGCATCGGGACTGGCTCTAACGGCTGTCCCTGATGTACCATTCTGCGAGGTATGGCAAATGAGTAAAGAGGTTGTTGAAGGCCTCGATCTTTACCTGAAGATAGGGATGGCCGTATCCGTTCAAGGGAAGTCACAGCAGGAGCTGGCAGCTACCGTTGTCGCTATCTCTCCGGGTTTGCTGAGATTGGAGCTTTCCAGGCCATCCTCAAAGACCCCTTTTCAAGCAGGGGAGAAGGTGGGGATCAAGTACTGGGATACAAAGGCTGTCCTGTTTTACTGGGACTCAGAAGTTATGAAGATCTCCGGCCCCGAGAGCCAGCACGTGACGATCGCCGTAGGCGGCAGTGCAGTTCTGCAGCGGAGGAAATCCTACCGGGTTCGTTTGCCGGTCCCTTTCTCTTTCACAGTCATAGACGCTGCTGAGACTCAGCTCATTGACGAGAAAGTCCGTGACTCCACGATCCAAAATATCAGTGTCGGTGGGTTGGCTTTTGAAACCCCTCTTCCCTTGAAAAGGGAGGATAAATTGGAAATGCACCTCAGTTTATCCTCGTCACAGAAAGTGAATGTCCTTGGATGGGTCGTTCGATGTGAACCGGTCAGAGGCTATGAAGACGATCTCTTTTCAGTCGCTGTGATGTTTCTTCAGTTGGCATCCGAAGAGCAAAGCCAACTTCTGAAATTTCTGGCTCAGGCCGAGGCCAAAGAGTGAGTGCCTCCCAGCATCAGAATTGTAGCGGCCGCTCTGGCCCGTGGGCTAAAGAGGCTCGCCTGAAGCCCACGGCTCTGTCTGATGAGACTCGTCCAGCTCCGTCAGAGCCGCAGGCTTTAGCCTGCGGGCCCTTTCAAAAGTCAGCGAAAGGCTTTTTTAAGGGTCTCCAGCACGGCTGCTTCTTCCTTTGAGACTTTGAATCCCAGGCCCAGGAAGCCACCGCTGGCTTCTGCCACAGCTCGAGCCCGTCCTAGGAATTGAACCTCCAAAGATTCTCGCTCTTCCCCGCTCAATTGGTTGCACAGCTCTTGGATGTACTGTTTCCAGGTCTCCAGCAGGTTGGAGTGAGGCTGGTGGGCCAACCAGCTCTCCAGCAGTTCGTACCCGGCGTGTCCTCTGTGAAGGCCCGAAGCATGAGCAGCTGCGAGAATGGCCTGCCCTTCCTTCTGATCCAGATGCCCGTCTGCCCAGGCCACTTCAATGAGGGGAATAATGGCCAGCGCTGCCAGAGTCTGGGCGTGAATATTGAGTTCCAGTAGACTTTCCAGGATGGCATCACTGGTGATTCCGGATGCCTCGGCTAGAGCTTCCTTGGACTCCTCCATGCGTTTGATCTGGCGCAGCTTTTCAAGAAGTCTTTGATTTTCCTTGCGGAAAAACTCGTCCTCGAGGGCTTTGCCTCGCTTCACTAGAAATCCACTCCTCCGGCTCATGCTCTGCTCCCCTTCAAGAAAAACTCTGGTTCGAAATCATACAGGGGAAATGTGGGGACAGTCTACCCGTTCACCTCATTTTGAAATGAGGTGAACGGGTAGACTGTCCCCACATTTCCCCTCGGAGTTAAGTGCATAATCAAATTCTGTTATTCTCGTTTCCGGCCAGGCCATGAACGTTGTGATTACCGGTGCAAATAGCTCAGTCGGGCAGGCAATCCTGCGGCAGGGGACCGGGGAGGCGGGTTTACCGATGGTCTTTGTCGCCGCTGTCAGGTCCGAGCAAGCAGCCAGGCAGCTGCCGCCGCTTCCGGGCCAGGGGAGCCGGGTGGCTCGAATCTCCTATGATGACCCCGAGGGCCTGCGGGCGACCTTCAAAGGAGCTTCGGCGGTTTTGCACCTGCCTGGAGTCCTGGTGGAGCGACCCGGCTCCAGCTACGAGAGGGCGAACGTGGTCACAACGCGCGCCGTGGTGGAAGCGGCCAGGCACGCCGCAGTGGAGAAGTTGGTGCTGGTGAGCGCAGTGGGAGCCGATGAAGCCTCGGCCAACCGCTACTTCAGGACCAAGGGAGAAGCCGAAGCGCTGGTGCGCGCCTCCACGCTCTCTTACACGGTGCTGAGAGTGCCGTTGGTGCTGGGGCGCGGAACACGGGGGGCGGCGGCACTGCGGCGCTACCTGAGCCGGTCCAAAGCCAGGCTCATCGGAGGAGGTCGGAACCTGCATCAGCCATTGGACGTAGAGGATCTGGCGCGTGCTGCCACACTCGCCTCCCAGCCCCATGTGGCGAAAGACTGTACGCTGAATCTGGTGGGCCCGGTCTCACTGCCGGATCGGGAAATGGTCGAGCGCGCTGCTTCTCTGGCAGGTCGCGAGATCCGGATCTCGTCGATTCCAAAAGGGCTGGTCCGGCTTGCGCTGGCCATTCGACAGCGAATCGGTAAAGCTGGATTTTCGCTGGATGCCTTGGAGGTGATCACGATGGACACAAAGCTGGACCCGATGCCTGCCGCTAGTGAACTGGGAATCCGGCTGACAGGACTAGACGAGATGATCAAACACAGCCTGGAGACAGGGGAGGAGAAATGAGGGCCCCTGGAGAGTCCCAGGGCGATCCTGTTTCCGTCCCGCTGCGCAAGCTCCCA